>JAKAAU010000270.1 GCA_021802165.1 Thermoplasmata archaeon | reverse complement strand
TAATTTTTGCCCTTGTTTTTCTCGGGCAGATCCCTTCACTGTATACTATAATTGGTGGAATATTGCTAATAGGGAGCGGGATGCTGGTTACGGGAAATACAATAAGGAAATATAACAGGCATTTAATAAACAATATAAATAATACTTAGAGAGTTCATTAAGTACCGGTGACATATAAAAATAGGGTGAGTACTGTATAAGAAATAACACATACCAAAAAGCAACTGTTAGAAATGCGTAAAAAATTTCCAGTAAACTATATCAAGCTATAATGACATGTAAATAATATTCCCCTTATCTATCCGCCCATCTTTATCCGGGAAATTTATAATTTCTTTTTAAAATCATTATAGTCTTTATATATAGATATAAGAAAAGAATCTCTTGTCAGCTTGTGTTTATTTGACCATTCAACATCCTTCTCTATATATGATAAATGGCTACTCTTATTTTCATTGGAAATATAATCGTCGCCATGCATATATGCCGTTATATTTTTTACTATTTCATCTGCGTCTACGTCCTTTAACAATCCCAGGGATTGGCGCATTTTTATCATGCGTATTTCCGATTCATATGTTGCACGGGCAATTTGTTCTACTGACATCCAATTTGTATAATAATTTAAAAAATCTGTCCAGATCTTTCCATTTTCTAAAAGATTAAAATAATCCGTTATGGTTTTTGCAGTAATTTTAAAGCCGTAAGTTTCCGGGTGTTCGTATATCAATGACCCGGGGTCTATGAATGGAGTGAGTGGAGATATAAATGTATAAAGCTTTTCCTTAGCACTGGAAAATTTTTTCATTAATTTTTCACTATAATCAATATCTGCATTAACATCATTAACAGTTTGGCCACTCATGCCTATAGTGAAATAAACATCAATTTTTTTTGCTCCCGCGGTAACAGCGTTTTGAAGAAAATCTTCAAGACCTTTATTGCTGTATGGTCTTCCGTTTCTATTTCTTATCACTTCGCTGGAAGATTCTGGCGATATTTCAACAGTAAAATCTGGAAATCTGTGGCTAAGTTCATTTAAATACTCTTTACCAGGTGGGGTAAAATATTCTGTTAAAAGTGGCAAACTAACTTTTCTATCTTTTAATTCCTTGAAAAGTGAGGAATAAAATTTTTCTCCAGCATTGTTCATATCACCTGTAATAAATACCGGGCTCCCGAGCATTTCTTCCACAAGTGATATCTCTTCTGCTATAACTGAAGGCTTTCTATACAGGGGTGCAACACTATTATAATTATTCTTATAAGCAAAATTAGACCCCCCGCAGAATGCACAGTTAAAACTACAACCATGTTCTATTACGGTCATAGCTTCTGTGTTATCCAGCCATGAAGCATATGGCAGGTGTCCTTTAATGTCATGATATTTTATTGCGTTTTTCATCAGAAGGCCATAATTCAAAAAAACATCGTCTATAGATGAATATTCTATTTTGTTATGGATTATCCTGTTATTCTTTCTGTAAATCAAATTGGGGACGCGATCAAGTGCCTGATAACTATCCTCTGCGCCAGCAAGTTTGACAATGTTTGTTTCCTGTAGGTCGCCTTTCAAAATATAATCTATATAACCATAATGTGTCATTATGTCATCGGCAAAATAACTGGCAGAGAAACCACCAAGCAATACCTTTGAATCTGGATGCAAATCTTTTATAATTTTTGCAACTTTTAAGGCGCCATTTGCATGTGGGAGCCAGTGAAGGTCAATACCATATATTTTTGATTTGACATGTTTCAGGTATTTTACCGGATCAAACGATGCTGATGAAACCATCATGGCTGCTACATTACATATTCTCGCATTGTAACCTGAACTTATAAGTGAGTTGAGCATACTTATAAATCCAACTGGATACATCTCAAATACAGGGGTTGATGGAATAACATCACTAATAGGCCCCAATTTAATATCCCGGGTTCTGAAGTCAAAAATGCTGGGAGCATGTACTAATGATATATCTGCATCCATATAAATGATACAATTTGAATATATATAAACATATGTTTATTACCTATGGCGGGCATTGGTTATATGTAATATTTTTGAATCTGTTATAGAGAGTATAGAAATACGGGATTTGCAATATAAATGGCTCAGAAGCCAATTGAGGTGTACAGAAAAATATCTAAAAGTACTACGAGTTCTTATACCTGCATGGTAATGGGCAGTCGCTCAATGACCAGCATAGGTATATAAGATACATTTTAATATTTCAGTTGCATATTAATTAATATGGGGGCCTTAACGTTGAAGATTGCAGTTGTAATAATGGCATTATTGCTTCTGGCAATGGTTATTTTCGGTACTATTTTTTATTGAAAATGCCGCGTGTTTGATAAAACATATAATATAGAATGGTGCCTGAGATTTATACGTTGATCCGCAGAAAGGCGTCGGATGTAAATATAATAAGCTAGAAAGAAAAGAGCACTGGAATTACTTATAGATTTTACAGACTCGCAAGAATTAAAATATGTTTATGTGATACTTGGAAGCCCGTGTGGGGT
This sequence comes from Thermoplasmata archaeon, assembly GCA_021802165.1. The sequence continues at coordinate 123 of JAKAAU010000270.1, read as the reverse complement.
AATTTGGATATCCTGAAGGCCTGCGGAGCCTTAGATTCGGGTTCAAATCCCGGCGCGGGCGTTATACAGTAAGTTTCAGGCAAATAATTCATGATAGAACTGTATAAATAACCCCCTTTTCAC
>JAKAAU010000269.1 GCA_021802165.1 Thermoplasmata archaeon | reverse complement strand
TATTATAGCTGGGGAAAACTATGAAGATATAGAAGAAATCAGCATGGATATAAATCTTGAGTATATGGAAAAACTTAACAGGAGAACCACAAATTACTGGGAGCTATGGTCATCCAAAGTGTTGCCAGACCTGGATTCTGAGACAAATGCCATTTTCCGTAGATCGCTCTTTATAGTGAAAAGCCATTCCAATTCCATTGGAGCAATAGCTGCTTCATGTGATAGTGATATCCTAAAGATAAGCCACGACGGCTATTATTATATGTGGCCGAGGGATGCGTCCATAGCAGCTTATGCACTCAGTATAGCCGGACATACTGAATCGGGAAGGAAATTCTTTTCAATGTCAACATCATTGATGTCCGGAAAAGGCTATATGTACCATAAGTACAATATGGATGGGAGCCCTGCCAGTAGCTGGCTTCCCCATATAATGAATGGCAAAGAGATATATCCGATCCAGGAGGATGAAACCGCACTATTGATATATGTCCTGTGGGAATATTTCAAAAAATATAATGATATAGGGTTTACTGCGCCTTTTTACGAAAGTATTGTGATTAGGGCCGCTGAATTTATGACAGAGTTTGTAGACGCTGACGGCCTGCCCAGGGAATCGTTTGACCTCTGGGAAGAAAGATACGGAATACATGCATATACTGTATCTACCACCTTTGCTGCACTTAAAGCCGCAGCCAATTTCGCTGGGGTTTTTGGCGATCAGGCACTTGCCAGAAAGTATTCAGATGCTGCAGATAGAATGGTAAATGCCTTTGACCGGAAATTTTATTCGGATGAATATAGAAGATATGCCCGTGCCATTATCAATGGAAAACTGGATTTCACGGTGGATAGCGCATTATCATCCATTGCCATATTCGGAATGAAAGCCCCAACAGATTCCAGGGTGCTTTCAACAATGGAAGCTATTATGGAGAAATTGTGGGTAAATGGAAGCGGAGGCATAGCAAGATATGAAAATGACAATTATATGCGGATAAGGGATGATAGCAATATTACTGGAAATCCCTGGATAATTACAACGCTCTGGATGGCTCGTTATTATATTAGAATAGGAAATTTAGAAAAATCATGGTCCCTTATAGAATGGGTAAAATCCCACAGGCAAAAATCTGGAATTTTTTCAGAACAGATCAACCCCTACACAGGAGAACCACATTCTGTTTCCCCGCTAGTATGGAGCAATGCCGAATTTATAATAGCCATTCTTGAATATTCATCTGCTTACCGGAATCAGAAAGACTGAATATATTTTAGAGTCTCATAGTGTTGTCAGGCAACCCCATTTATTGTTATTATTGGTAATTCTTATGTTTATTTAAAATATGTAGCATTCAAAGCGTTTTAAAAATTAAATAATAATTTTATATTTGTGTTTTATGGTTCTCAACATAGATGCTGATGAAGTATCGGAAATGGCAGAAAAGAATGAATGCGTGATAATAGATGTAAGGGAACAATTTGAATATGAATCCGGCCATATAGAAAATTCTGTGCCAATTCCTATGTACGATATTTTTAATAATATATCTCTGGTAGAAAAGTACAGGGATAAAAAAATAGTGCTGGTATGCAGCTCCGGTCATAGAAGTTACTATACAGGAAAGTTTCTTGAGGAAAATGGCATAACAAATGTATATAATCTATACAATGGATTGTATGGATGGGAAATAGAGGACAAGCCACTGGTATAGTTTGCATTTCATATGCAGCCACCTTTCAGCAATACTGATGGGACTACATCAGATTTTAGCTGGATAGCTTCATAATGCTTTTTATTAATGCAAATTTATATAATAATGCCAATTAAGTACATAAACATACCGTTTTTTTGTTATAAAATAGGGATAGTTTATATGGCTTAATCAGCAATTTACTTTTCATAATCTGGATCAGCTTTGACCGTAATATCCTTGCTTTTACTATTGCTGTATGAAATAATAAGGTAAACAGATACAACGGCTATGGCTATTGATAAAAATTCAAACTTAACAGGGGTAACATAGTGGATCATGAGAAAGAACAGATAACCGATTGCAAGCCCGATAACTATTGAGAAGTATCCAAAAACATTGTCTGTTTTACTGCTGTCTATAGAATATAACCACAGTATTGTTCCGATTACAGATACCATATATCCTATTGCAAGAGGAAATGCCATGGGAAGCACAAGTTTGTACAGGGGCAGGTAGGTCTGGTACCCGTGAAGGAATAGTGAGAGAACAGATTTGTATTCTAATACAGATACACTGTAAAGGCCAGTCATGTATGAATTATAATTAATATTTATTCCACCAGCATGCATATATGCCAGTGTTGCCATTTGCATGAGCATGGTACCGGATACAACAATATATGATGAAATTAGATGCCAGAATTTTCTGGCAAATAACCCCTCCATCAGTATGCCAATAATAAGTATAACCACAAAGGTATAAATCAACCTGGTGGTAACAGGCATGTTGGGCAGATAATAAAAATACCTTCCTACAATATGTGTATAATAATAAAGTGTTTTGATATACAACAATAACACAGCCATGAGGGTAAAAAGGAAGATCAGGAAACCATAGAGTTTAATAAATTTTGAAAGTATTATTTCAACTGTGAATAAAATAACAAAGTAGAAAACCGTTGAATTATAAATCACATTTCCCAGTGCGTAAAAC
>JAKAAU010000010.1 GCA_021802165.1 Thermoplasmata archaeon | reverse complement strand
GAATAGATCGAGAAATGGGATGATACAAAAAACTGGATCAGTGAGAATATTATTATTAAAATCAGCCTGTCTGCCCTGCCTGCTATTCCCGAATAATTTCTTTTAAGGCCAAGTGCCTGGGACTGTGTGCCCATATAGCTGGTAAGCAGTATTCCCAGAATAGCAAATAAGCCAAAATATACATTTCCATAGATTGAAAACGTCATGCCCAGGATGATAAACATATCTGAATACCTGTCAAATACATGATCCAGCATATCTCCCTTTTTTGATGAAATGTTTTTAAGCCGGGCTATTTTGCCATCAAGTGCATCAAACAAAGCAGAAAATATAATAAAAATGAAAGCAAGAAGAAGAAAATAATGGCTTAAATAATAAAAAATTCCGGCCAGCGCTGCAAAAACCAGAGATAATATGGAAATGGTGTTTGGATTTATTCCGGAAAATTTTTTCGTTATAGGATCTAAAAACCTGTCTGCCTTTTTCCTGTAGGAATCTAATACCATAGGCAGGTATTAAAAAGTAATTATTAAAGTGTTGTCTTGCCTGTTTTCTTTACCTTATGCCATACACGCTTTGCGCCTGTTATCTCCAGGAATAGGGTGTATATTGCTATAAGCGAGTTCAGGGTCAAGTATATATAAATTAATGGAATATAAATAAAATTCTGCCGCTTTTTTATCAATACAAGTACCAGGGCTACAACGTATATTATCAAAGATATCAGAATTAATGATATGAAATAGGTTCTCATTGAATGTACGAATGGGTTGTAAAAATTCAGAAGGGATATGTAAAGCCACCCGAAGAAGAGTATTCCGGAAAATGTAGGGGCGAGGACAATCATTAGGGCATCAAAATCCGTAAATTTGCTGAATCTTTTCTTTGAATGGAAAAATACCTGATGGTATCCACGTAGCCAGCGTGTCCTTTGCCTGAAATACTCTGAATATGATGCAGGAGTTTCCTGAAGTGCCTTTGCACTGCCAAGATATGCCGATTTATACCTTGCATTTGAAATTCTTATTGAACTTTCAAGGTCCTCTGTAAGAAAATTATCGTCCCATCCACCTATACTTTCTATGACCTTCCTTTTAAAGTACTGATTTGATCCAGCCACAGGAACGAAAAGGTTGAAGTGTGTCCTTCCTATAAGCGTGGCCTTAACAAGTATTTCATCTATAACTGCAAGCCTCGTAAATATATTTTCTTCTCTGTTTATGTATGAATTATATCCCTGCAGTACATCTACATTGAAATAATTCATTCCATATACTGCATTTTCAAGTGTATTGGGCAGAAGCATGGTATCGGCATCATATGTGGCAATTACCTCACCCTTTGTCTTTTCAAAACAAAAATTAAGTGCGGAAGCTTTGCTTTTGCCATCTGGCCTGTTGAATACATTTACTCTCTTATCCCTGCTTTCATACTCCTTTGCAATTTTATACGTATTGTCACTTGAATTGTCAACAACCACAAAGAGTTCAAAATTTGTGTATGTTTGATTTAATATGGATTCTATTGTCCGCTTGATCACGGTTTCTTCATTTTTTGCAGGAACTATAATGCTGACCATTGGCTTATACATTTTTAAGCCGGAAAATTGTGCTTCATTTAACTTTGAAAAATCAATATCGTATTTGGTAAAATCCTTATATCCAAAGTAAATTATAGGAAACTGATAAATAACGTAAACCAATCCTATTGCTATTAAAGCGAGCCCAATTCCCTGCAAAATATCCATTTCGGTATAGTATCCCTAGGATATATTTAAAACCTTTTTTATCATAGTTGTTTTTGTATGCATTTCCCGCAAGAATGCGGATAGCTTAAATATTGTTAATATATAATTAAAATATGGTAGCCAGAGTGATGAGCGTTGCATCCACTGATTCAGGGGGTGGTGCAGGCATAATGGCAGATTTGAAAACGTTTACGGCTATGAAAGTATTTGGAACTTCAGTAATAGTTACCTTAACAGCACAGAACAGTGTTTCGGTAAAATCTATTTATGAACTCCCTTTAAAATTTATCAACGAACAATTTGATGCGATAATGGAGGATATTGGCACAGATGCTGCGAAGACAGGAATGCTTTACTCCGCTCCTGTAATCTCAGATGTGACCGAGAAATTTAAACAATATGGAATAAAAAATATTGTTATAGACCCTGTAATGATTTCGAAAACCAATGTCCGGCTTTTGCGTGAAGATGCAGTTGAGACTATGATTACTAAATTGATGAAAATTGCAGAATTAATTACACCAAACATACCGGAAGCCGAAAAAATCTCATCAATGAAGATTAGAAATTCAGAAGACACAAAAATTGCGTCAAAAAAAATTTATGAAAACACAGGTTCATCGGTACTGATAAAAGGCGGGCATGCCGGGAGTCGTTATTCAACCGATATTCTTTACGATGGTTCCGAATATTATGAATTCCCATCCAGGCGTATTAATACTAACAATACTCACGGGACAGGCGATACACTTTCTGCTTCTATTGCGTCCTATCTTGCATCCGGAAAAAAATTGCCAGAGTCCATAGAGCTGGCTAAAAAGTATATAGACGGGGCCATAGAAAACTCATTTCCTATGGGTAAAGGTTATGGGGCACTTTCACATTTCTGGGCGATAAAATGATAGGAAAAATATCCAGGAAATTTTTTGAGGAAAATATAATAAATAAGATTGGCACTCTCCGTGATGAAGTGGTAGTTCCACCAAAAAATGGTGTGGATGTGGGAATTGTGAAAATAGGGGATAAGTATATGGCAGTTACCACTGACCCATTATACATAGATAAATCATTTGGCTTTAAGAAGGCCGCGTGGTTTGCGTTCCACATACTATTGTCAGATCTATATACCTCTGGAATACCTGCCTCTTATATGAGTATTGACCTGAATCTTCCATCCAGCATTACTGATAATGAATTCAAGGAAATATGGGATGTAATAAATGAAGAATGCATTAAATATAATATAGAAGTTGTAACAGGGCATACAGCACGGTACAATGGAGTTGAATTCCCTATGGTTGGCGGAATCACATTGATGGGTACTGGCGAAAAATTCATTACAACCGAAAATGCCGGTGTGGGTGACAGAATAATCATGACAAAAAGCTGTGCCCTGGAAACTGCACTTATACTGTCAAATACATTTCCTGAGTATGTCAGGAATAATATAGGTGAAGAAAATTATAAAAGCATAATTGGCAAATTTTATACAATGACCTGCGTGGGTGAAGAAACTCTTGCAATTGAATATGGAATTTCTGAAAGGATCACTTCAATGCATGATGCAACAGAAGGTGGCTTATTAAATGCTATTTATGAAATTGGAATTGCCTCTGGAAATGGGTTGTCTGTTGATTACAATAAAATAATTATTGACAGTGATATAGAAAAACTTTGCAATTTATTCAATATAGACCCTTTAAGGTCCATAAGCGAGGGTACTTTGCTGATAACGGTAAAGGAACAATATGCCATGGAATTTCTAACTATTTTGCAGAGTTCCGGAATAGAAGCCAGCCTAATAGGGGAAATACTTGATAATTCCAAGGGAATAAAAATCCTCAAGGATGGGAAGCAGGAGGATATTAGACCGGAGGACGACCAGCTATGGGGGGCTATCACCAAAGGAATAAAAGATGGATTAAAATGAAATTAAAAGGGCTTTATCTTGTTACTCCGGATTATTCTGGGGATTGGATTATAAATGCTACTGAAAGGGCAATAAAAAGTGGTGTGGACATATTGCAGTACAGGGATAAAACATCTACTTTCAGGGATAAACTTGCTATTGGAAAAAAATTAGCATCTATTTGCCATGATTATAGTGTGCCATTTATTGTTGACGATGATCCGGTTTTAATGGATATACTTGGAGCTGATGGAATACATATAGGAAAGGACGATGTGCCATTTGACTATGTAAAATCAAAGTATCCCGATCATATAATAGGTGTTTCAACTTATGGCAGCATAAAGGATGCTTTGCTATATCAAAAACTTGGAGCAGACTACGTTGCTTTCGGATCATTTTTCCCGACAAAAACAAAGGATGATGCAACTATCTGTGATATCAATGTGCTAAAAGGGATTGGGCCAATCAATATACCTGTATTCGTTATAGGTGGAATATCAAGGGAAAATATAGACCTTGTATTGAAATATGGGATTTCTGGAATTGCTGTTGTCTCTGCCATATATTCACATAATGATATAGAAGACCAGGTATCATATTTTAAAAGCAAATTAATTGAATACGGAAAAAATTAATGTCATCCATATGGGAAAACATATAATATTTAGTTATATCCATATTTATGAAAATAGAACAGGCATTAATATCACAATTGATGATTTTACTTAATATAAAGAATGGAAAAACACGCCCATCTGAAATTTCCAGAGAACTTGATATTACAATACAGGGCGTTGTCTACCATATGAAAATTCTAAAGAACAAGGGATTTATTGATGACGAAAATAGAATAACAAAAGAGGGTTTTGATTTTCTTTACAACGGTTTAAACTATATGGAAAACTTTGTTCATTCTAGCCTTATAAGCATAGATTCTTCCCTTGTATGGGAAGTTATATCCGATGAAAATTTTGAAGCGAACCAGAATGTGTCACTTTATATGAATGCAGGATACCTGCATGCAGGGGCATATACAGGCAGAGGAGCCCATGGAGTTACAGTAACACGGGCAGTAAAGGGGAAATGCACAGGTGTGACTGCAGTGAGGGAAATAATAAATATTAAAAAATCAAGGATTGTGGTACTTGCAGTAAACAATGTTGAGAAAGTAGATAATATGGTTTCCATTTCACAACTTGTTAAAAACACATTGGAAAGCATGGATTTTGATTTTCTCGGCATCATAGGCGAAATGGCAAAAAATATCACTGATCTCTTAAATATCAGGCCACAATTTGAGTATGCCACAATTAACTCTGCATTTGAGGCTGCTAGAAGGGGATTTACCACGGCTATAGTGGTATCAGAACGATTTTTCCATTTTTCATTAAATGAAATAAGGGAGTTGCAGTCAAAAAATCCGGGCATAGAACTTGATTTAAGGCATATATAAAATTAATGCATACTTTTAATAAATAACAAAATGAAATCAACAATAGCATGGAATGAATAATATATACAATTTGTGTTTCCATAAAGGTTAAAATTTCCCCATATCGTTTTTTAAATCCGCATAGAAATTAGCTGAATTAAATAATATATTATTAATTATATAATATTAGTATTATTTGTTATTTAAACACGGTATATTCAGTATTATTTTTATAAGTAAATAAAAACATTTTTTCCGATTTTTATAAATATTTAAATAATACTTTATTATAAAGGTGAATTGTAGAGGTGCAAAAAATTATGGAGGACGATGAAAGTGGCAGTAGGGGTACATATCATAGCGGATTTATACGGTGTAGATTCAGAGTTAATATCTAGCGCTGATGGTATTTCACCAATTATAGAAAGTGCAATTAAGGAAGGTAACCTGACGGAAATATCTTCCCAGTATTACCAGTTCCGGCCCATGGGGGCAAGTGGCATAGCCTTGCTGGCTGAATCACATCTTTCATTCCATACATGGCCGGAACATGGACTTGTAACCCTTGATATATATACCTGTGGAGAGCATAGCAATGCAGATAGGGCATTTAATTATCTTTTGAATGTTCTGCATCCAACATCCATAGAGTATAAAAAACTTGAGAGAGGCAGCAAAATCGAGGAAAATGTAAAAATTGAAAATCCCCAGATGATGCTGTGATAAATTGCAGAAAAAAATAATTTTAATTTCTTTTTCCTTTGTATTATTGTTTATAGATTTGTTAATAGGATTGTACCATATAACCACAACATTTAATTTTCTGATCATTCCCGACATAGCCATTTCTGTGGCATCTATATATATGGCTGGTGATATATTTCTTGATGTGTCTTACAGTGTGGGAAAATCTTTTTCGTTCTCTGAAAAATACGTGGGATTATTCATAGTAGGATTTGCTGCAATCGTGGATGAAATTGCAATGTCCGTGATGGCAGCAGTTGAGAACCAGGGGGCAGTTAGTTTTGGCACCATACAGGGTTCAAATGCAATTACCCTGCTTGCATTCTTTATCCTCATACCACTGTACTATAAATCAGGTATTTCAAAATTCAGGTTGGACGCCTACGTTGTCACTGCAACAGCAATAATACTCCTCATATTATCATTTTATTTTATCAAAGTTCCATATTATATAGGATTTATAACTCTGGCGGTATTCTTATTCTATGTTATAAAAAAATCAAAATCGCCTGGAAGCAAAAATGTTATTGTGGCCGAAGAATCATACCCTTCATATTTTGGAATCCTTGCGATTATAGTTATCGTTCTGGCATCCTATAATATGATAGATGCTGCTCTTATTATATCTGAAGTTTTGAAAATTACTGCATTCCTATCATCCTTTTTCCTGCTCGGATTTTTTGGTTCACTTCCGGAAATAATAATGCTGTCTATTTCACTGAAGGACCAGAGAAAGAATGTTTCAATAGGATTGATCACTGGAAGTACATTATACAAAGAAACGATACTATTTTCAATAATCGCTTTCATAGGAACATTGACATTTCAGGATTCATTTTTCTCTCTGATATTGATGATGATATTTTCTGTTGTACTTATAATTTATACATTTATATTCTCATGATGTTCCTTTAAAAAGTTTTAATCAAAATACAAATTTAAAATCCCCAGAACTGCTCATCTTTTCTCTTAATTTTTATTAATTCTTCCATTGTAGTTTTGACATCAGGATCCATATCCTGGTCTTTCATTTCCTTTACTACATTTTCTGGCACATCAACATATAGGTCTTCGTCTGGAAAAATTTGCCTGTTTAAAGTGACTCCATCAATTGCACATGATAGTTCAGAACCTTTGTCAGCAAATTGATGGTTGACATCTCCATCCCTGAGGCTCTTAATAGTACCTGCATATTTATTCTTGCCATTTATGAGTTTATCACCAACCTTAACACGCCCGGATAGAACTTTAATGCCAACAATTACAGGTTTTGCGGCCCTGAATATATAATCGGGCATGATTACAAGCTTTGATGGTACTGGCTTATTATTTTTCTTTTCTTCTTCTATTTCATTCTTCTTGAATTCGAGCCATTTTGTAAGGTCATCTATCATAGAATAAATAACATTTCCGGAAATAACTTTGGCGTTATTTGTTTCCATGGCTTCTTTTGCATCCCCGGAAGTATTCACGTTGAATCCAACTATTACACGGTCCAGCGGGTTGTTTAATGTAGACACGTTGATTATGTCTCTTTTAGTTATATCCCCTATCTGCGCTTCCCTGACGTTGATTTTGTTCTGTTCCATTTCATAGGCTATAGCTTCAAGTGAACCGATTGCCTCTGCCTTTATTGTGATTCCGTTTTCAGAGAGTTTTATATCTGGTTTTGATTCATTAATCAATTCATTGAAAGCAGCGTCTGTTTTACCGCCCTTAATAGCAATGATAGATGTACCGGAAAGCACATCAAGTTTGTCCGTTATAAGTATTCTTATTCCTGCTGCAGATTTTATACTCTCTTTTTCTACCATACCTTTTTTACCGGTGGCAATAATAGCCTTTACCTTGGTGACTGCTGGCCCTGCTATTGTATTTAAGGCAATTTTATCGCCCTTGTGGAGCACACCCTGGTACAGTATTGTATCTAATGTCGTTCCAAGTGATCCTTCCTTTTTAATTTCTATAACAGAACCGCGGGTTGATTTGCTCTCAAATTGTATGTGCTCCTCCAGAAATCTCTGTGCGAGCCCTGTCAGAACCATCAGAATATCAGGTACTCCTATATTCAGCTTTGCGCTAATTGGAACTATAGCGAATGATTTTGTGAAATCAGTAATCCTGTCATATCTATCCGATGATATGCCTTTGACATAAAGGTCATTGATAATTTTGTAAATCTTTTCATCAAGAAAATCAACGTATTCCTTCCTCTGTTTACTTAAGGTTTCCTTGAATGATGTATCTTTTGATGAAACAAAATAAGGTATCATGTCAATTTTATTTGCTGCAATTATAAAGGGTGTTTTATATTTTTTTAAAACATCTATGGATTCTATTGTCTGTGGCTTTAAGCCTTCATTTACGTCGATAACCAGTATAGCTATGTCTGCAAGTGCCCCGCCCATAGACCTCATATTTGCAAAAGCTACGTGCCCGGGAGTATCAATAAATAATAATCCAGGAATAGTTACCTGTATATTTTTAAAATAATTTTTAATGTTTGTTTCAAGTGTGTTTTTATCAATTTCGGTTGCACCAATCTTCTGTGTTATGCCACCGGCTTCTTTTTTAGCTACTGTAGTCCCCCTGATATCATCAAGGAGAGTAGTTTTTCCATGGTCTACGTGGCCAAGCACACATACAATTGGTTCCCTTAAATTTTTTTTTGTGGTTTCCATACCTAATAATCCATTATCTCGTTCTCATTAAAGAATATTTTATATTCGTGGTTAAAAGATTCTGGAGAATCGGAGGCATGAACTATATTTTCCTCGATGTTCAATGAAAAGTCGCCCCTTATGGTACCTGCGGCTGCGGCAGAACCATCAGTTGCACCGGCGAGATTTCTGCACGAAATTATCGCATTATCACCTTCAAGTATTAAAGCTACTATAGGACCTGATGTTAAATAAGATACAAGACCTTCAAAAAATGGTTTCATACTATGAACGCTATAATGTTGCCGGGCTTTATCATCAGATACTTTCATCAGTTTCAAAGAAACTATTTTCAAGCCTTTATTTTCGAATCTTTCTATAATATTCCCAATGAGATGCCTTTTTACACCATCTGGCTTTATGAGTACTAAAGTTCGTTCCATATTATTACGCCTTTCTCATTTCCTTGATACGGTGGTACTCGTTTGTCCATTTAACATTTCTAGCAGCTCTTTTGAGGTCGATCATATTAACCCTGCATTTTTTAGAGCAGAAATTCATTATATTTCCATCTTTCCTGATATAAATAATTCCAGATGCGGGTTCAATATCATGGCCGCAAAAGATACATTTTCTATTTTCCATTTCATTCACCTTATTGATAATCTTCTTGCTTCCCTTGCTGTTTCCCTGAGCATCAGTATATCTCCTACTTTAACGGGACCGAGAACGTTCCGGGCAATTATCCTGCCCTGGTCCTTTCCATCCAGTACCCTTACTTTTACTGTTGTGGCTTCCCCGGTCATCCCGGTTCTTCCCATCAATTCGACTACTTCAGCTGGAGTTGCATCGTCTGCCATAATGCATCACTCTTTATCTTCTTCTGAATCTTCTTTCTTCTTTGTAGTCTTTTTAGGGGCTTTCTTTGTTTCCTTTGATTCAGAAGTTTTTGCTTTCTTTGGCTCCTTTTTTGCTTCCTTCTTGGCTTCTTTTTCTGCTTCAGGTGCTTCTGCAGCCTCAGCTTCAACTGCTTCCTCTTTTGGTTTCTCTGACTTGGCTGCAGGTTTCTTCTTTTCTTCCTTTCCAGCTTTTGCATTTTCTATTGATGATATAAGTTCCTTATATGCATCCTCATTTTTGCCGAAATCAACCACTGCTATTGATGCTGCAGATGCAATACCAACTTTCAGTCCAAGGTCACTCTTATTTTTTACATATGTATACGGGACTTTCCTTTCCTCACAAAGGACCGGTATGTAAAAAACAACTTCAGGGGGTGAAACATCCTCTGCTATTACAACTACCTTTGCTTCTCCTCTCTCAATAGACTTAACTACTTCATTTGTCCCTTTCTTAATCTTGCCAGATCTGTAGGAATTTTCTACAAAATCCAATGCATCTTTGACTAACGATTCGGGAGCTTCAAACTTTACATAACTGTTTTCCATGATAATCCTCCTTCACTTCTGCAAGGTATTATAAACTGCAATATAAATATTTAGCATTAGAAAACATGAACATTAAGGAATTTCAAAAAATATGCATATTAAAACAAATAATTGCTTTTATGAACTACACTAACATGGGTCTATGGAATTGCCATTTATTCATGTTAAAACTCCAGCTGCACAATTCTTCAACACAGGGTTACAAAGATAGTTTGAAATCAGGATTGACAGTTGCCATTGGTGAAATAAATAAAGTGACCATAGAAATTATATGGAAATTTAAAATAGGTCATATCCAGGGAATAAAAATGTAAGTGGTACTAATAAATAGGAAGCATTATATTCCAATTTATTTAATGTCTAACCACTGGATATATTTCAACCGGTATCTCTATCACGGGATCAACGAAATGACGGAAATATATGTGTAGTAATATAAATTTTATGGTATTTTGATGCTAAATTCTATATACTTAACGATATTCCACCTTTATGAGTGAGAAAACTGATGTTATCGCAGCATCGATGATTGGCACAATAATAGAATGGTACGGTATTTTTATTTTTTCATCCGGAGCCATATACATAGCACATACATTTTACCCCCATGTGACTGTGGCCGAAGGAGTTCTGCTAACACTCCTCACATTTGCACTTGGATTTGTTACAAGGCCAGTGGGTGCATATGTATTCGGACATTTCGGAGACAGGCTTGGAAGAAAAAAGATACTTTTGTTAACACTGTTGATATCAGGAATATCCACCGGGCTTACCGGATTGATTCCTTCTGAGGCGAGCATAGGTGTATTTGCCATAGTATTGCTTGTTATTCTAAGATTGGTATTAGGATTTGGATTGGGTGGCGAATGGGGTGGAGCTATGCTTCTTACACTTGAAACATTCAAGAAGAGAAGAGGATTCTACTCTTCCTTTGTCCAGTCAACAGTTGGTATAGGTTTACTCCTGGGAACAGCAATATTCCTGCCACTTGTTGCATACACACCACATTCTTTTATGTATTCAATCGGGTGGAGAATTCCATTTGTGGCCAGTTTTGTTATAGTTGTTATCGGAGTATTTATAAGACTGAAGGTCAAAGAGACGCCGGTATTCGAAGCGGAAAAAAAGAAGAACAGGATTCTAAAATCGCCCGAGAAAGAGTTGTTTACCAGACACTGGAAGAAGATAATTGCAGGTACACTACTTGCAGGTTCCTCCGGCAACTTTTTCTACTTTGCAATATCACTTCTTCCTGTTCTCTTCGAATCACTGAATAAGATATCGGTTTTTGATGGGCTGATAGGTACTGCATTATTTGGGATCATTGACGTAATTTTTGTATTTGTAGGCGGGCAGTTGTCGGATAAACGTGGAAGAAGGGCAATTATAGCCGGTGCCAATATACTTGCACTGATTGTTTTATTCCCTTCCATCTACCTGGTTGGCTTCGGGTATTTTGTAGTTTTCCTTTCCCTGTTTGCAATTGCGCATGGTCTCAGCTATTCACCTTTAGGTGCAATGATTTCAGAAATTTTTCCCACGAATGTAAGGTATTCAGGGAACTCAGCCAGCTACCAGTATGGCAATTCATTCATAGGAGGGCCTGCTCCATACGCATCTGACCTCCTTGGCAGTGTGTCTTATGTACTTTATCCTGTATTTACCCTGATTTTTATTCTTATTGCCCTTGGAGTTATCTACAAATCCAAAGAATCAGAGAAAATGTCTCTGGAGGATTCCGCGTCCGGGTACATAGAATATTAATTTATTTTTATATTTTCTATATTATTTATTATTTTTGCCCCTGCGTATGATGATATTATACCGTTATATGTTGGAAGAAATTTATTGTCATTTTTATCGATTATGTACATACTTGACAATGGCTTAATTTTCTTAGATATTTCCATCAGGTTTTCCCTTGCATTTCCTGGAAACACATTTCCCCTTCCGTCCGTTACCAGAAGTGATACCGTTTTTAATTTTTCATACGAAGATAATTTATATATATTCTCAAGGGCATCGTACAGTGGGGTCTTTCCGCCACTGGAAATATTATCGATAATGTTTTTCAACGCCGTAAAATTCCTTGAAAAATTCATTAATACTTCCGATCGCTCGCCTGCAAATTTTATAAGTGCAACTCTGCTTCTCATAATATACAATTTTTTGAGCAGCATATCTGAAAATTCTCTGGCGATTTCAATTCTTGAACTGAAATTCATTGACCTGCTCGAGTCTATGGCTATTATAAATGGAATTGAGCCTTTTGAGTAGGAATCTTTCATAACAATGGTTTTCTCATTTATCATTCTGAAGCCCGAACTCCATGTATTCAGAAGTGAATGCCTTATATCCATGTAGGTTCCTGATTTCCTGCCTCTATGCCTGAATTGCTTTGCTCTTCCGCTACGCCCTGATTTTTTTGTTTCTATTTTTTTGCCGGGATTTACTTCAAGATTATGGACTGTGCTTTCCCTGTTTTCCTTCTGCTTCTGCTGCTTCTCCTCTCCATTTCTCCCTGCTTCATGATTCTTTTGATCCGTGGGAGTGGACTGATTGCTGGCAGAATCCTGTTCCTGGTTATCATCTGTGTTATCTCCATTATTGCCCGGGTCATTAAAATTATAATCTGGCCTGCTCTTCCCTTTTTCCTTCATCCTGTGGTTAAGGGCAAATTGCAGTGCCTTCTTCAGATCATCTTCATTGACTTCTGTTCTTCCATAATATGCAGCTATTGCCTTTGCAGTTTTTACAGTGCTTATCATGGCCCTGTTGCTCAGGGAATTTTTGATCACTAAATCTGCTATAAAAACCCTGTATTCCCTTTTTATCTTCACATAAGGCAACAGTTTTCTTGCGTTAACTATCTTTAACTGAATTTCACGATCCGGAGCCCTGAACTTTTCTATAAAGCTTTCCCTATCACTGTCAAATTCTTCAACCCGATCAGCTATATCAAGAAGTGTTTCCGGAGATTCTGGCATTTTTCCTTCAACAGAGATGCCAAAACGGTCAAGCAATTGTGGCCTGAGTTCTCCCTCTTCAGGATTCATTGTGCCTACAAGGATGAATCTGGCAGGGTGTGTGTAAGATACCCCCTCCCTTTCAACAATATTTATCCCGGAAGCAGCTGAATCAAGTATTGAATCCACGATAGAATCATCAAGGAGGTTTACCTCATCTATATACAATATTCCCCTGTTTGCTTCGCCTATCAAACCTTCACGGAGAACAGATTCGCCTTTTATAGCATGGGATATGTCAAGTGACCCGACAACACGGTCAAGGGTGGTGCTATTGGGCAGATTTATTATCCTTATCTTCATATTTTCAGTTTTAAGTTCTCCTTTTTTCTTGGCTTCCAGGCATTCGTCACACAGATCGCCATCAGGGTCGCAGTGGAACCTGCATCCCTTGACCGCCTTAACTTCCGGAAGTATGGATGACAGTGCACGCACCATTGTTGATTTGGCTATACCCTTTGGGCCTGTTATGAGTAAACCGCCAATATTGCTATCTATTGCATTTACAATAAGCCCGAGTTTTATGTCTTCGTTATCGACTATGGCAGAAAAAGGAAATGGATATGTCCTCATTCGTTTTCACCCTCTATTTCCATGTACTCTTCCTCAAGCTGTTCCTTCATGCTATCGCTGGCATGCCATATATCCCGCTTATATGCCTCTATCATTCTTGAGGTAATTTCTGAAAGGGCCCATGGATTTTCTTTTTTGAACCACTCCTTCATTTCCCTGTCAAGTACAAATTTATCAGCTATATTATTGAAAATGTTGTCGTTCACCATTCCGGTAGTAGCGCCCCAGCCGTATAGATGCTCGATCTTTTTCAGCATTTCTGTAGCGCCCCTATAGCCGAAATTTTTCTGTGCTTCAATCCATTTTTCATTCAACAATTTCCCAATAGCAGTACGTTCTATTTCCTCTTTCATTGTCCGTACCTGTGGCTTATTGGGATTAAATGTGTCTTCAAACATAAGCGATGGCTTTGAGCCGCTTTTCTTCGCCATAAGATAGAAGCCGCCTGCATAGGAATAATTGCACGAATCGTCGTTTATGTCTATCTCATCGATTTCCCTTTTATGTATTATAGTTTCTATATCCTTAGAGATTGAAAGCAGCTCATCCTTTGATTCTCTTCCAAAGTTGTTTTTGCCATATGAATATCCCATCCATTCCGTAAATACATCCGCAAGGTCATTCTCATTTTCCCATTTTGATGATTCTATTGCATTGTTAACTCCGGAACCGTAGGAACCGGGCTTCGAAGAAAATATTCTATCAAGGTGCCCGTATTTCTTATGGTGCTTGACAATGAAATTTACATCATCATCTTCATCCAGTTCAGATACCTTTTTTATTGCCAGATCTATTAATTCTATTATATTGAAAAGATTGTCCCTTACAATGCCACTGGATTCTACCACAACGTCGATTCTGGGCCTTTTAAGGATATCCAGGGGTATTGGCTTAACATCCTTTACCTTCTTTGTCCCTTCCTGCCACACAGGTTCTACACCAATTGTATAGAGTATCTGGGATATCAATTCCCCATCTGACCTGTATGCATCGGTAGACCAGAGAACAAATCCAATGGTTTCCGGAAATTTATTATTTTTTTTGTATTCATTTTCAATGAGTTTGTTTGCCAGTATT
>JAKAAU010000268.1 GCA_021802165.1 Thermoplasmata archaeon | reverse complement strand
AAGCGCTCAACTCGGCCATAGCCGTTTTCGTTGCGGCTATTTTCCTTTTATTATTCTATTCCATCGAATTCGGCAATCACGGTTCCGGATCTAAGAGCATAAAGAAATTATTTTCCAGCCATTGAAGTTTGCAGGATATTTTATTATAATAATTTTACTTCATTTCATAATTTTTATTTTTCTTCCATATCAAAAGTATGCTACAAAAAAATTGCAGGCGATATATAATAAATATTAAAGTGATAATAGAAACCATGAAATAGAACGCATTTATGATATTTTATACCGTAAATATATGCCGTGACATAGCACCGTGTATATCTGGCCAATAGCAGCATAGCTCCATTTTAGCCGGTAAGAATGTTACAGTTTTATGTTGTCTATGTTGTAAGGATCATCAGCGGCATATGGGTTTTTTGGCTTTTCCTTTTTAATTGCACCGTATATCATTACAATAAATCCTATTATTCCGATAAGTACTCCACCAACTGCCAGGCCAGCCATGGTATCAAATTGCCCTCCTGTTATATAGCCGTATGTAGGTGCAGTGGATGTTGTATTATTAGCATAAACATAATTATAGGTGCCGGCAGGCAATCCTAAAAATAGCTCTATCCCATCGGATGAATCTGTTACCTTTTCTTCGTGGGATTTAAGTGCCGTTAAATTGGTAACCATTGACAGATTGGAATGTGTTACCAGCCCGGAATCTCCCACACTGCCCTCAATAAGAACAAGATACCCTGTTTTAATATGGATTGGATTTGAAACATTTAATGCAGTTGTTGCATTGTATGTGTAATGTGAATTCGATACACTGTTAAAAGAACTCTGGAAATACTCAGTTCCCCCGGCCGCCATTGCTATGCCCAATATGATCATAACAATTCCTATTGCCAGTATCTTTTTATTCATAAGACATGAAGGATATATATTTATATAACACTTTTGGCAATATATAATATGCTGGGTAACCTGAATTACTGTGATAAATTCTGGTGGATTTAATATAGGTTAAACTTTAATTACTGATAACAATTAATGTGTTATGAAAAAAGACGTAAACGAATACCTGAATAATATTATAAATTCCGCTCCTTCAGAAGAAATGTATTTTGAAGCTATCCGTGACATATTCAAGGACCTGGTTAAGGAATATATAAGGAAGAAGATTAATGAGGACGAAGAGCTCAAAAAGCAGATAAGTGAGGTAATAGAAGAATTTATGGAGGCTAAAATAAAGGAATACGATTCCCTGGCAAAAATGGCAAAGGTTACAGCCAAAATCGGCCTAGTCAGTGCCCCTAATGGAATAAAACAGGAAGCACTGAACGATTTTATGAACACCTTCAAAAAGGAAATAGAAGAAATAATTAAAAGTACCCTATGATTCTTTAAAATCCTTTATAATCTGTGTTTTTGAATTTAGATCAAATAACGTCATTATAGAGGGATTGGGGGAAAAATTCATCATTTTCTGGTAATCTGTCTGGGACTGCCATGTTGATGCATTGATATAGCGCACTCCACGATAGCTTCCCTGTGAGAATGAATGTATATGCCCGGTAATGAAAATATCCGGCACCTGATCAATTACATGGTAATCTCTTTTTGAAGGTATTATGGGTGTTTTTCCACCATATACTGGAGCCAGGTGCCTTCTTTTTAATAGTTCTTCTATTGAAGACCCTACGCTTGCATAACTGGCTCCCGGAACCAGCTCTATCATATCGTTGAGCGACATGCCATGGTAAACCAGGACATTTTTATTTTCCAGAACCAGATTGTATGGATTTGGCAGCAATGTTACATTTTCATTAAAGAAATTCTTTATTTTCTGTGAAAATACCGGTTGTGGCTCTGCAAGCCTGACAATATCATGGTTTCCAGGCATAATAAATACATTCACATCATCCGGAACCATATTTACATATTCTGCGAGTTTTTCGTATTGCTCATATGGATTCAATATCTCCAGGTCTTTATCCTGCCCGGGATATACCCCAATTCCATCCACAACATCGCCGCTAAGTATCAGATATTTGAGCTTTGACGCCTCTTCTTCGGATGCTTTTATCCAGGAAATCATTTTCATAAAATCGTTTTTCCTGAAGGTCTTGCTACCCACATGTATGTCTGATAATGATGCCACAAAAACAGGGTCTTTTTTCTGTTCATCTATTAATTTATAGGGTATGTCCGGCCGTATAATTTCATCAGCAAACAGAACGGGATCCTTGCCTGTATTGCTTACAGACCCTATGACCCCTAACACTTCATCCTCAAGTATCAGTTCATTGTTCATTCCCTTCCCTTTTAAAAGGAAAACGTTGATGTTATCATCAAGGTCTTCAAGCAATAGCCTTTTATGGCCGTTTTTAGTTGTACTTACCTCGGAAACCATGCCAACAATTTTTACCTTGCCCTGGGCCTTTTTTGCGCTTTTGATGGTGTATGTCCCCCTCATTTCAGATGATTGCACTATTATTTTCTTAAGCCTTTCATAGCGGTCCATAAACATTTCCTGGAAATCTTCAACAGAGCTATGGGCTTTTATGTCCGGTATATATACCTCGAAATCCATTTTCTTGCGCTGTGGGCTTCTTATTAATTTTATCACATCGTTTTCGGTGAGAAATCCCGTGTCAAGCACTTCCTGCGTGACCATTTTAGGCAATAGCTCCCCCATGCTGGAATCCAGT
>JAKAAU010000267.1 GCA_021802165.1 Thermoplasmata archaeon | reverse complement strand
GGACTCCTGATACAAAGCGGCAATTTCGGATTCAGCTATGGCATTCTGGGTACGCTGAAGGTCGTTGTACCCGTGGCGGTTGTCATTGCTGGCATATACGTCATCTGGAGGAACTTTTCCAGAAATTCCCAGAACTAGGCTTTGACCGGTATTTTAAAATAATCGGTTCAGGCAATATGAATTATGCCATAATGGATGCACCGGAATTCTTTGAACAGGCAGGTGCATTGTTGAAAAATACAGCAATTGAAAATATTGTTTCCTATCTAAAGTGGAAGGTATTAGCCGGCAGCGCAATGTTTCTGCATAAGGAAGCAGTTGATGAGAACTTCAACTTTTTCAAGAAAACACTGCTAGGGCAGGAAAAGATAGCTCCAAGGTGGAGAACGGTAGTCAATGTAGTAGATGCCTCTATTGGTGACTCTCTGGGGCAGGTTTATGTTGATAAGCATTTCGGAAAGGAAGCTGTTGAAAAAATAACCGTACTGGTCAATGATATAAAAGCCATTTTTAAAGAAAGGCTGGAAAACAATCCCTGGATGAGTAAGGAAACAAGGGAAAAAGCTTTGCTAAAATTCTCCAAATTCAATGCCAAAATAGGATATACTGAAAAATTCAAGGATTATTCTTCCATTGAAATTAAGCCGGATGACTATATAGGCAATGTTGAACGTGCAGCATCATTCGAACTGAACAGGCAGCTCAAAAGAATTGGAACCAAGGTGGATAAAACAGAGTGGTACATGACCCCTCCCACGGTTAACGCATATTTCAATCCCATGGGCAATGAAATAGTATTCCCTGCAGGAATAATGCAGCCGCCATTTTTTGACCCTGAAATGGATGATGCGGTAAACTATGGTGGAATCGGTGGTGTAATATCACATGAAATAACACATGGATACGATGATCAGGGAAGCCATTTCGATGAAAATGGAAATATGGTGAACTGGTGGACAGACGAGGATAAGAAGCGTTTCGATGAGATGGCTGAAAAAGTAGTCAAACTTTATTCCTCCGTGGAAATCCTCCCGGGCCTGAACGTGAATGGGAAATTAACCCTGGGTGAAAACATTGCTGACCTTGGGGCCGTTTTGATAGCCTATGAGGCACTGCAGAAAAGGCTTAAGGCTGAACCGGCTAAGAACATAAAAATAGATGGTTTAACACCTGAGCAGAGATTTTTCATATCATGGGGGCAGGTCTGGAGGACTAAAATTAGGGATAACGAAGCAAGAAGGCTTGCGACCATAGACCCGCATTCACCAGGCTCTGTAAGGTCTGAACTTCCACCATGGAACCATCCGGATTTCTGTAAAACTTTCGGGTTACCATCCTCTACAAAGGAAAAAATATTAATGTGGTGAATATATCATTATTTACCAGTTTACAATATATAAAGCTGGCGTTCTATAATTTTATCAGAATGAAATAAATTTTTATCATGTTACCATTGCAACACTTATTATTTAATGCAATTGTAATTTATAGCTATATAGTATATATAACAAATTTACCGTGAATTAATACTAATATTGGCAATTCCAAAATCATCCCTCAATACTATTCCCTGGCTAAATGCATCCTTTATAAATTTGTTATTCTTACCTGCCATTTTTTTTATTTCATCCGGAGTTAACAATACAGTTTCATAACCCGCAGGAAAATCAATATTTTTTAGTCTTTTTAAAGGATTAGCATCAAAATGCCCTATAATTAATATATCAATATCACTCCACAAATTGAAATCTCCGCGGGCGTAGGAGCCTATTAATATCACAGTACATTTAAAGTCAAGGGTTTTTGCATACTCGCCTGATTGATTTATTACACTATTCCTCTCCTTTATTCTTTTTTCAATGATTTCCATTTGCTTTCTACCTCCTCTATTATTATTCCTGCATTAGCTATGGCTTCATTTGCTTCATCGAGTGTATAATAATCTTCAGGCACACCTTCTGTCCAGGCATCTGTGTATCGGGTTGGTATATAATACTTATCTAGAACCTTGGCAATATTAACTAAATTCTTATCAAACCCTGCTTTATTTAATAATAAGGATACTGAATGTCCAAATGAATCGCTTCCCGTACCTCTTATGTACGCTTTAACTGCATATTCAGTAGCCTGCTGTGCTTTAAAACATGCCCAGTTATAAAATTCCGCTGACTTATCATTTTCTGCAGACTTCAAAGTATATTTTGCATTAGACATCCATCTCGCATATTCGTCTTCGTCTAGATAAGTGACCATCTCAATTAACTTAATATGATATTATTATTAATATTATCTCTATGTTCAGGCTTTTTACCTGTCTCATGGTTGTACAAAATATCAATAATTTGGGAACATAAAGGATTATTTTATTTCATATTTCTCCTGAAGGGGATACCAATATTGTTTTATGGTGTACAGAACTTATGGATTTGAAAAAATTATCAGAACTAATCTAGAAGGCCAAAACACTCACTGTAGCAGGAGGCCTGTGTTTAGTTGTAAGGGTTTCACCGCCATTTTAGCGTTTCAATTATTTTTATAATATCACCTATTTCGGATATTTCATAATCTTTATGTTCCGATTGTTTTGGAGTGCCATGTGAAACCAGAATAGCTATGCATCCCAGCAATTTCGCAGGGACAAGGTCATTGTCAATATCCCCCACAACTATTGTTCTTTCCGGTGTGCCATCCATAATTTTGATAGCCTTCTTAT
>JAKAAU010000266.1 GCA_021802165.1 Thermoplasmata archaeon | reverse complement strand
GCAATAAACAGGGTCTTTTCATTTACAAATCCCGGTATGCCGTAATCACCTATTGAAATAACAGGTATGGAAGTATAGTATTCCTGAAAGATATTTCCAACAATTCCAGAACCACCCATACCGGATATAACTATATTATCAAAGTTGAAGTTTATATCAAATTTGTCTTTTGATTTTATCTGTTCCTTCAAATTTTTTATCTCATCCAGAAAATTCATATATCATTAGATAAAAATAGCATATTATTTTTTCTATTGGTCCATGTCCCCGGAAAGCCCGGATAGATAGGAAGTAGATTCGTTTCTTTTTTTAATTGTGGCACCGGTAATAAATACTGCTAGAAGGCACACCAGTGTTGTTGCATCTATGATTAAAAGTAACTGGCTATAGCCCACTATTCCACCTATTGTGCCCAGTAAAACTGATATAAGCCCTCCAAAAAGAGCACCGAAATTATATGATACCCCAGAAATTAAACCCCTGACAGCTGGATTTATACGATCCATAAGCAGCAATGGTATAATGGGCATAGAACCGATTCCCAGGCTAAATACAACCATGCCCGGCACTGCAAGAAACCTGATAGGGGAAAAGTAGGGCACGGCCAGCCATGCAAATGCCAGAGCTATCATAGAACCTGCCATAATAAGGTATTTCTTCCTGAATATTGCCGCCAGTTTTCCAAACAATATAAATCCGGCCGCAACTGTGAGGCTGGAGATTATCATTATTATCCCTATCTGTGATGCCGGAACACCGAACGATGTGGCAATAGTAGGGTAAAATGAGAGTATTGCAAAATATGCAGAGAAGAATCCGGACATCATTATCATGGATTTTGCAAGCGGGATTTTATAATCCCTGAGATTAATTTTTTTCTCTGCCTGCCGGATTTTTTTATTGTCATGTGGGATTTTCATTATGGTATATGGTGCTATGATAAGTGGAATACTGCCGGTTATCAGGAAGAATCTCCAGGTAACTGCTATTGTTGGCAGGAAAAGGATATACGCTATTCCGGTTAATGCGTATCCAATTCCATAACCGCTCTGGATTATCCCGAATATTGTTTGCCTTATGCTGGCAGGGGAAAATTCATATCCCAGCATGGTGCCGGAAGTCCACTCACCACCCATGAAAATTCCCTGTATGAATCTGGCGGAGAAAAGTATGATTACGTCAGGCGAGAAGGCCATTACACCTGCAAAAATAGCGTATCCTGCAGTACTGAAAGCCATTACACGCCTCGCCCCGATTTTATCCGATAAGTTGCCCAGGTAAAGCCCGCCAAAAAATCTCCCTATCAACCCGAGGGCGAAGAGTAGTGAAACCACACCGAGGCTTATGTGATATGATTTTTCCAGTTCAGCATAGATATATGTTACAAGAGTTAAATCATAAATATTGCCAATCCAGGAACCGGTGGCAGCAAACGTAGCATGGAAATAATCCTTCATAATACGGCATTTTAACATTTAAGTTAAAGTTTCCCTGACTGTAGCTGGCACATAGGCAAAAATTGCGGGGCACTTTATATATAGTTGACAGTATTTCAATCAGAAAATTCTATTTTAACCTTCCATATAGACCTTTCCTGGACTGTTGCAGCCTTTACACCCCTCTGCTGTATAAGACCAACAAATTTTTCCGCACTCTCCTGTTTGTTAAAATCTACGTATATTGCATCAAGCCCGAATTCTGGCATTGTTCCCTGCGATGAAACCAGATCATTAATTTTACTCATTATTGAAATAAATTTTTCCTTATCTATATAAAATGTACCCTTTTCTATTTTTGACAGCCCGGTTTGCATAATGCCATCATAGGTAATACTGGAAACCTTTTTATTAACATGCCTTCCTGAAGTTCTATAATATAAAAACATCAAAATAAGAAAGATTATAAGTAGGGGAATAGCCAGATAATATATGCCTAAGGTAAACGAAAGTGCAGACATAATAAAAAATATGACTCCTATAGCAAGATATACATTTGCCATCCGGTATGTATTTACATTTATTATATATAATTTACCCGAATTTTTGATAGCTGTATTAAACTATAAGAATAATTATATTACATATAGTTTCCGGTGGTAAAATATTTTCGCTAAAGCATTTTGGGTTCCTTACTTTTTCTTATTATTTGCCTTCATTCATCACGGTTTTGCTGGGACAGGTTGCAGAGTTTTAAGGTTGATGCCAGTTATAACGTTACCTTTTCAGGATATCATTGATGGACACCTTAAATCCTTACATATACTTCTGTTCTATCAGCGGAATAAGTTGAAGGTGAATTATATTTTGTAGGAAATTGGAAATTTAACCGAAAATCTTTATAGTCCATACAAAATACACCAATAGTGACGTGTGATACTGATATATAGTACCGTCATGTTTAGCGTTCAGACTACACAACAGATGTGGTGGATGATAGAACCATTAACGATCAGTAGATTGAACGGGTACCATCAAAATAAGTAATGGAAAAACATACCTAAAGATGTTCCAGGCTTTCTCAGGTTGTTGTATAGATATGAAAACTGTGCCAATCTCAATAAAGCAAAAACAATAAAAATAAAGTGTTGATAATGGTATAATAATTCAGGAGTATAGCTCTGAAAATTAAGGGTCTCGTCAAAAAAAGTATGATATGATCAAGTGGTATCAAAGAAGTTAATTAAGGCAGTGAGAGGTCCAGTATAAACCTACGTATGC
>JAKAAU010000009.1 GCA_021802165.1 Thermoplasmata archaeon | reverse complement strand
CTGAAATATTATATATTTAAGTGCATACAAAATAATATTAAAAATCCTTTTATATGAGTTTTATCTTAATTATCTGTATTGTGGTCTAATATGAAAGATAAAATGGAATTACTGTGGGACAGCATTGTAAAATATTCCAAAAGGAATGAAATTTCTATATATTATTCCACAGATGTGGATATAGTGATTAGCTTCGAGTGGGATAAACGCATGGGGGGAGCTGCAAAATTCCTGAAGAATGCAGGAGAAAGCGGAATTAAATCCATTGTGATTTCTATAAAAAGATTCGAAGATGAGGATATGGACTGCTCTTCCATAGATTGCAAGAAGTACAGAGGCAAGATTGCAGAAATTGATATTATGTATATATCAAATGATGTGGGTTACAAATACCATGAGGAAGCGGACTGGTTCGCAGAGTTAAACACATTCAATATCGATGACCTCCTGGAAGAAAATGATGAAAAGAAGGTACTGCCACTTACCAGAGAGGTCAATGAAAAATCCATAGATTCACTTATACAGGATATGTTACAGTATTTTGACAGTGAGGTTGTGGATTTAGAATCTGATGAAATAGACAGCAATATGAATAATTTCTGGATGGATAAGGGAATAAATTTTGATTTTCCGGTAGATCAGGAATTAAAGCTGAAAATTGACCGTGTTAACAGGGAAGCCCGTAAAAAAATAGAAAAAAATATGAAGTCTGTTGAAAGGCAGAATCTGGTAAAATTAATTCCCACTGTTATCAAGGAAAAAATAGGGGATACCACTGATATGATCTCAAGGGAACAGCTTAAAAATTATCTGTCTGATAAGGGCATAACTGTGCACACAGCCTCCAATATAGATTATATGTATAACCAGCTGCTGAAGGAAATCAAAATACAGAATAAAAAATATTAATTTTATATTATGATTTTCATGTATAAATTAGTCATATAAGATAAAATAACCATGAATATCTGTTTTTCTTATATATAAAGGCATATTTTGTAATTATTGCCACTAATTAGTGTTTTGCATTATTAGCAAGAAAAAAGACAAAACTTATATATTATTCTATATGCTTAACATGATTAGTTAATTAGGTGAATTAAGATGGTATTGACAGAAGAAAGAAATAAATCCGAGGTCAGACTGGCGAATGACTTTGAGATAAGTAGAAACGCGCCGTTCAAGACTGTAGATGAATTCTTGAAAAGTATGGGCCATTTAATTACAGACGATATGCTTGTTTTAAGAGTAACAGAAAGCTTATGCCCTCTATGCGCAGATGAAGAGAAATTCGATCAGATGAGAATTCCCGCAATCGTGTATGAGGAAGGGGGAGAAGTTGACCTTATCAAAGAATGCGCTGAACATGGTATAACAAAAGAAAAGTACTGGGAAGACTATGATATGTACGAGGAGGCAAAAAAATTCCAGGACAAGGAAGGCACAAAAATATTGAATCCTAACGTTGCAGTATATGCCGATAAAATTGTATGCCCCACACACTGTGGTCTGTGTGTAAAGCACAAATCCCATACAGGACTGGGAAACGTTGTTATAACGAACAGGTGTGACCTATCATGCTGGTACTGTTTCTTCTATGCAAAGGAGAACGAGCCCATATATGAGCCATCTCTGGACCAGATTAGGTTAATGCTCAGAAGAATGAGAAACGAGAAACCAGTTGGTGCTAACGCAGTGCAGATAACTGGGGGAGAGCCGACTCTCAGGGATGATATTATAGATGTAATAAGAATCGCCAGGGAAGAAGGCTATGAGCACGTCCAGATGAACACAAACAGTGTAAGGGCAGCATACGACCCTGACTTTGTCAAAAGGGCAAGGGACGCAGGATCTAACGTTGTTTACACGAGTTTCGATGGTCCAACTCCGAGATCAAATCCAAAGAACTTCTGGGAAATACCCATGGCGCTGGAGCATTACAAGCAGGCACCAATGGGGGTCGTACTTGTGCCCACTGTTATAGGCGGAATAAACGATATGTACCTTGGAGATATGATAAAGTTTGCAAAATCCAACATGGATGTTGTAAGGGGAGTCAATTTCCAGCCAGTAAGTCTTGTAGGAAGGATGTCCGACCGTGCAAGGGCAAGGCAGAGGATAACAATCCCGGGAGCAATAAAGAAGATCGAGCAGCAGCTTGATGGCGCAATAGGAAGGGAAGACTTCTTTACCGTGCCAGCAACAACAGATGTTTCAAACTTCGTGGCAGCGCTCAAGGGCCATCCAACATACAAATTATCCATACACTTTGCATGCGGAATGGGAACATACATATTCGTTGACAATGATAAAACCCTACCAGTAACAAGGTTTGTTGATGTCAAGGGAATGTTTGAATACCTTTCCGAACTTGGAGACGATATAAAATACGCAAAATGGCAGGCACCAAAGAAGGTAGAATCCGTTACCAAACTGCTGTTACACCTGAAGAAATTCGTGGATTACAGCAAGGCTCCTGAGGGATTCAAGCTGAAGGATATGGTATACAATGCTTTCACAGAGGGAGATTACCATGGACTGAAGGCCTTCCATTACAAGTCTCTGTTCATAGGATTCATGCATTTCCAGGACCCATACACATACGATGTGGATCGTGTAGAGAGATGTGATATACACTATGCAATGCCAGATGGAAGGGTAATACCTTTCTGTGCATTCAATGTGATACCGGAACTTTACAGGGATTCAACACAGAGAAAGTATTCAATACCTGCAAATGTGTATGAGGAGAAGACCGGGTTTGACCTGAAAAAGGACAAATACTTCAGAAAATACACCGTGGAGGAAAAGAAGAGGATCATAAGCTTCTATGAAAGAAGCCTTGGAAGAAACCTTACCTCCAAGGAAATAGGACTTGACCTGGACAAGGATGAAATCCCAATGATATCATCCGTAAACCCGGATCAGTAAACCTATAATTTTTAGTATTTTAGTATTATATTTTATATTTATTAGTATTATTCTATGCTATGATTTATGATGTATTAGACCATACAGCGGACCTTAAAGTCAGAATATACGGAAATTCTTATACTTCAATTTTTCAGAACTCTGTAATTACCATCTCCGATTTAATAATGGACAGAAATCTTCTGAAGCCTGGTTTTAATAAAACTATTGAAATTGAAAAAAATAGCCCGGATAACATACTGGTAAATCTACTCAATGACATCCTATTTTATATGGAATATGAGAATGTTATATATTTCGGCTCAAAATTAGATTTTACAGAAAACCGCCTTCACGGCAGGATATTTGGATCCAGCATTCCTGATAATGTGGAGTACAGAAATGTCATAAAGGCGGCCACCTATTATGATCTCAAGGTGGATCCCGAACACGGGTTTGCCATGGTTGTATTCGATATCTGATCAGCTGATCTCTATGAGGGGCCTGCCCGGCCATGGGTTTTTCTTCTGTATGCTGTCAGATTTTACCACAGTAATATCCAGCTTGAGAGAAGACTCGAGATATTTTCTATTTGCCTCTATTATACTGTATTCGTCAATCATCTCCGTATCAATTCTGTTTTTGTTTTTCATGTAATCTCCTATCATGGTGCGGTACTCCCTGTCCAGGTTCCCGCCAGGATATTCCTCAAGGAATGTTTTCTGTTTCTGCCCGTAAACTGTAATTGTAGCCTTTTTGGCATCAATATGGATAATTTTGAGGATTTCCCTTATGTCTGATATTACCCTGTTAAGATAGTTTTCAGATTTTAAAATGTTGTAATCTATCCTGTTATCTATGTTCATATCAATTGTCTGTGCACTGACAAAACTATTATTGTCTATATGCCTGTGCCAGTACTCCTCTGCGGCGAAGGGTATTATTGGAGAAAGGGCTTTTAACCAGTCCGCAAGAACAGGCTTAAGGGCTATATTGATATTGCCTCCGTGGCTTTCAACATTCCTGAGGTCGTTCATGACATTGTAAAATATTGCTATATACGAATCCCTTATGTTCATTGACTCCATGTCAGCAATATACGTTTTTAAATTCCTGTAAAAAGCGGATTTGAACCATGAATAAATATAATTACTATCATCATCTCCTGGAGAATAGGCATCAAGGATATCAGTGAAATATGAATACCTTTTTATTACCGAAGAAAGATCTTTCTCATTCCAGTCAAGAAGTGATGAAATATCGGCTCCTGCAGCCATGAAAAGCCTGTATATATCTGCTGAATAATGCTTAATTATCTCCAGGAGGGATATTACATTTCCCTTACTTTTTGATATCTTCGCACCATTTGATATGACGAGGCCCGATATCATCAGCCCACCAGGTAGCTCCTTACCACTGAAAATGGCTGCATGATTCATTATATAGAAGGCGAGGTGGTTGGATATGTGTGGCGGTGCTGTTATCCTCAAATCGTTCCCGTACCAGTATCTGAATTCATCCCTGGCTTTTCTGGCATTCTCCATTGTATATTCATCGTATTTTTCCCTAACTTCCTTACCCAGCAGTATATAATCAAGTATCCCGTAGGGAATTTTTTTAAGATGTGCGTATATACTTTCAAGTTCATTCTTATTTGTATAGGCGAGCATGTAAATTGTCGAATCAGAAAGGGATTCTATAACCCATCTTTCATCAAAGGGCAGTTTGGTGCCGATGCCTCTTCTTCTGGCGCATGGCCTTTCCTTTAGCCAGTCAACAGCATCGTTCATTAGCTTTCTGTACAGTTCAGGATAGAATTTCATTGAATTTACCAGTTCATGTGCTTTTTCTTTTAGCCATTCCGGGGAATAATCAATAAACCACTGGTCATTGAGCACTGCAACTATAACTTCCGATCCTGACCTTGTTACTGCTTTTCTGGTTGTTTCATAAAATATGTATGCAAGGTTTTTTTCCTGCATTTCCCTTTTAATTGCCTCCCTTCCGGCTTCAACAGACATTCCGCTGTATCTGCCAGAATTAATTAATGTGCCGTTGTAAAACTCCTCCTTATAAAGTTCCTGTGTTGCATCTTTGAGCCTTTCACTGTTTTTCTCAAGATCATATTTTTCAACCAGTGATTCTACTGATACGTTCCTATCAACTTTCACCACTTTCTTTAAATTATTTTTTATTCCATTCTTATTATAGTAAATATAATCAAAAATGGAGTGCCCGGGCACAGAATACACAATGCCGGTTCCGTTATCCGGATCAACAAATTCAGCCTTTAAAACCCCGACCTTTTCACTGCTGAATGGAACCTGGAATTCAGATGCTACTATCTCATCAGAGGGGACATCCCTAACATACTGAACGCCTTCATGCTGCATTGAAAATTTTTTACACCCGCTACTGGACATCACTATATCCATTCCACGGTACCTGACCATTTCATACCCTGCAGACGGGTTTATCCATAGATTTGTTACACCGAATATTGTTTCAGGCCTCAGCGATGCCGCCATAAGGGAATATTTTTCACCCCTGAACAGTACACCGGTGAATTCTTCGATACTTACCTTGTCAGTATCACCATCCTTGATATCATCCTCCCCAACTGCATTTTCATCCCTGATGCTGTAAAGTATGGGGTAGCTCCCTCTTTTAATAAGCCCCTTTTCATTTAGCTGGTTGAACTGCCACTTTACGACTTCCTGGTAAAATGGATCAGCAGATGTAAACTTCCTGCTCCAGTCGATGGAATACCCAAGGTCCATGAAATCCTTTATTATTACCCTGGAAAAGTAATCTGCTATATTCTGCGGCTCCCTGAAAGATTCCAGTATTCTATCTATGTCCTCGGGTTTTTCATATTCGGATAGATAACTCATGTAAAGCCTTATGGTATCCTTATCACCATTTCTCAACCTCTCAGAGAATGCCAGTATCGGCGTGCCACTTTCATGGAATCCCATGGGAAAGAGGACATTGTACCCTGTTAGCCTTTTGTAGCGTGCAACTATGTCTCCAAGCGTATATGTTCTCCCATGGCCAACATGCAGCGAGCCATTTGTATACGGCCATGGTACAGTTACAAAAAATTTCTCCCTTGTGGTGTCTGCAGCCGGTTCGAAGATATGGCTCTCTGCCCAGCGGTCACGCCATTTTTCCTCTATGCTTCTTTCCATTTAAACCACTAGAACTGCTGCGGCTATGACTGTTGCCCACTCATCGGGCTTTAGCACAACCGTCGTTGCAGCGATATTTTTTGTTGTAAGTATCTTATCATCTAGGACATACTCATTTTTCTTCTCTTCCCATCTCAGATGGTCATCAAGTCCCATTGTGCTTGCCAGCATTTCTGCAGCAAGTTTTTCAGCGAAATGCCCGGAGTCATTTTCAGTCTGCCCGAATGTATGATGCTCACTTAAGTACCCCCATTTGCTTCTGTCAGATGGTACTGCCACACCGATAGCAGACGATATCATCCTGTTAAGCTCATTGGATGAATTTCTGGCCAGTACTGTAAATAAAATCTGACCGTAAGAAAGCAGCTTTATGCCCTCTGATTTATCAACTATTTCAGCATATGGCGGCAGGATTGAACTGACACTAACCAGGTTATATGCAGCGATATCAGCATCTCTCAGTGCATTTTCGAAAGATTGCAGCTGTGTTTCTCCGCGCCCTATCCCCCTGGTGAAAAATATCTTCTTTGGAAGTAACATAGGGGTGTATTATTAATTATTTAAAATATTTATCTTAACGGGTTTGTGCGCCAAAGCATAGATTGCCTTTGAACATCACCCATCCAAACCCGGCAAATTGCCTGTGTTTGAATCCTGTGCTACAAAAATTTTATTGTAGAGATCCATTCCGTACCCTGTTATTTGTGGTTTGCCACCCACTATCAGGTATGTATGCTTTCCCGCTTCTGTTCTCTCTGCAACAAGAAACATGGATTTTTTCTCCACACTCCCGGCAACTGCAGATGCAAATTCATACAGATGTGAAACAAAGAATACAGCTACCTCATTTTCAAGAAGGGCCCTTGTTATTTCCAGGGCTATATCTGATCCCTCCCTGGTATTTGTGGAAGAGAAAGATTCGTTAAAAAGTACCATGCCGCCCTTTGTTAAATGTTTAACTATTTCATCCATCCTTGAAAGCTCATCCTCAAATTTTCCAATGTTGAGGTTTCTGTCCTCCTCGCTTTTGAAATGGGTATAAATTCCTGAAACCATATTTGCCCTGAAATGTTCTGAAGGAACAAAAATGCCGGCCTGCATAAGGATCTGTGCCTGCCCGATGCTTCTCAGGAATGTCGATTTCCCGCCACGGTTAGTTCCGGTGATTATAAATAATCCTGTATCATGGGATTCCATACTGTTTGGTACAATTGCCATATCGGTACTGAGAAGCAAACCCAGGTCATATAGCCCGGTAAAGGACATATTCCTTTTATGGCATGGTGTTGGAAAGCATATTTTGCCATTCTTTGCCTCTATATTTTCCATCAGGT
Organism: Thermoplasmata archaeon; assembly: GCA_021802165.1. Next base: position 7,349 of record JAKAAU010000009.1, on the reverse strand, counting down.
TGATTGCGGCAAGATAAAATCCCACCTCCCTTTTTATATCATTATAAAATTCCATTACATTTCTGGCGGCGATTCTAAGTACTGTGGCAACCTTTCCCAGCCCACGGCTTTTTATGTCAGAAATCTCCTCTGCCCCTCCAATGTCCCTTTCGTGCAATGTGTATGTGAAATGCCTTTCAAGTATGCCCTTCATGGTTTTCTTTACTGATACGGAATTATAAGGTTCATGCAGAATATAATCCCTTCCGGAATTACCCGGTCCCAGTGCCATGCTGAGAGTTACACCATCACGGAAATTCAATTTGTCCAGGTATTCCATGGCCCTATCAAGATAATCAGGCCCGAAGTCCTCAGAAATTACACTGTAGAATTTCTTCAGGCCCAATGAATTGAAACTTTTCTTAGATTCATAGAGCAATGCCCTTAACTTCCCGGAGTAAATAATAAATTTACGCAGTATATCAACCGATACCTCTATTGAAAGGGCATCATTATTGCTGAACCAGAAAAACTGCTTTTTTGCATATTCTGTAAAATCAACAGCATTTCTGTATATTTCCAGGGCAACCCCGGTGTTAGCCATAAAATCCTTTAATATTTCCTGCCTGTACAGTATTTCATCTATGGAACAACATCCAGCCAGCAAAAATTCCATAGAAGTCTTCAGAAGAAAATCATCACCACCTGACATTGCATTAAATACAGGTTTCAATCCAAGGTCATTTATAAGTGCATCTGAGTTCCATGGCATACCATTAACCTTCCTTTTTCCGCTAATGCTGCTCAGGTACGTTCTCATTACTGATCCTCCTCCTCAAGTCTTCATAGCTCAGCCCGTATTTTTCCGCAAGTGCATGTGCATAGGCCATTCCATTTGATGGCTGTTTAATTATTTTATACGTTCTTTTTTCGGGGTCTTTGTTGTTGACCTGTGCAACATAACTTTCTGTTCCTTCTATTAGGGAGAGTTCGTGTATGAATGTAACGTAAACCGTAATGCACCCGATTTCTTTCAGATTTTCAATGATTTTCTTTCCTATCTCTATTCCATCACTTAAAGTTGCGGAGCTCAGCATTTCATTTATAATTACAATGCTTCTGCATGTTGCATTTTTAACTATTTCGTGGAACCTGATCAATTCTTCCTCCAGCCTGCCAACTGGATTTTCAACTGTCTCTGATTTTTCAAAATGTGTGTATATCTTATCAGGGGCCTGGAGCCTTGCACTGCTTCCCGGCACCGGGAAACCAAGTGAAGCAAGATAGTGCATCTGGCCAAAGGCCCTGGCAAATGTGGTCTTCCCTCCATTGTTTGGGCCGGTCACAAGTATAATTTTTGCCCCACCTTCGAGATAAAAGCCGTTTGTAACAGGTAATATTCCCCTATCAAGGAGTTTCCCTGCAAGTGCCAGGTCATAGGAATTTCTTGAATAAAAAACATCACCGGAGGATACAATCTCTGGAATGCAAAAGTCCAATCCACTGTCTATGAAACGCCTCATGTAGGTTATGTATCTTGTATAAAATTTTATTTCACGCATAAGCCTTTCAATTACAGGATTGATAAAATTCTGATGGTTCTCATAGAACGATTCCATCCTTAAGAACTGATCCGGGTAAAGCCTTGATGCCATTTCAACCAATGAAGCCTCCACATGGCCGGTGCTGTATGAATAATTTTCCTTGAATTCCGGCTGTTCGCCATCAAGAAAACGGTCAAAGTATTTTACTATCTCGGCACCAAAATCCTCTGATTCAATGCTTCTCCTGACAGTTATCCTTGTACCCTTAACTGTAATCATATACCTTAAGGATTCCATTGCACTTTCCACTCCTTTTGATTCAGATGCCAGTATTCTGAATTCTTCAGATTTGCTGTATGATCTAAGGTAATTTCTTAAGCTATTCAGTCCATGGGATTTTACGGCATTATTATCAAGGCAATTAAGGAGCGAAATAATAGAATTACAATACAGATATGCGGAATCAAGGAATAGCCTATTTCTCTGCACTGAATCTACTTCCCTCAATTTTTTCATATTGTATTGCAGGATTTCGGCATCCTTAGAGAAAGACTCGATTCCCCTGCTTATGTTTATATCAGTCAGATCCTGAAACACCTCCTGCCTGTATTTTATATCCTGTTCAGATTTCATGGGCATATACAGCAAAGATTCAGTTTCATTATCATGTATGTGTCCATTTATTGCAGCAAAAATTTCATCCAGGGCCAGATCCCTAAAAATATCTGTTTCCCTTTCCATTACGGTTTTTACGCCATTGTCCCTGTAAATTATGCTTTCAAACTCCACAGTACCACTCCATTCCATTTTTATCAGGAGTTATCAGCACAGAGGCATTGAGTGGAACTCCATCCACATAGATTATAATGCTATTTTCAATATAAACATTTCACCTCTCCTGGTGGTAGCATTTATTGCCAGTTGGCCTATTCGTCTGCAGGATCCAATGCTATAGCATAAGAGCAGTTAACCATTTGAAGCCCCTCATAACTGAAACACTTTAAATAACATCCTGTTATTGGAATAGAGCAATGCCAGAACAAAGAGGAAATGTTTTCGATATGCTTGACCCCGCACTTAAAGATAGTGTGGCCAGAAACGGAATACTAATTCCAACGGAGGCACAAAAGCTTGCAATACCGGAGATACTCTCAGGTAGCAATGTGCTTTTGATATCCCCTACAGGGTCCGGAAAAACAGAGGCTGCTGTTCTGCCTGTGTTAAACAGGATCTACACTGAACGGCCCCAGGCTATAGCCCTTCTTTACATAACTCCCCTGAGGGCACTTAACAGGGATATGCTATCCCGGCTTATTGATTACTGCAATACACTTGGCATGAGGGTACAGGTAAGGCATAGCGATATAACGCAGTCACAGAAAAACGAAATCTCAAAAAATCCGGCACAGATACTTATCACAACACCGGAATCTCTCCAGCTTCTCATGATGGGCAAACGTCTCAGGGAGCACATAAAGAATATAAGGTATGTAATAGTTGATGAGGTTCACGAAATGGCGCAGAACGAGCGTGGATCACAGTTTGCCATAGCCATGGAGCGCTTAAAGGTCCTTGCAGGAAATTTCCAGGTTATAGGCCTGTCTGCAACCGCAAGAAATGAAAATGAACTGGCACTTTTTATATCGCCGTCAAAGGAATGCAAAATATTGAAGCCCGTTATAGACAAGAAAATGGATATACAGGTGATAATGCCTGAGAAAAGTGATGAGGAAACGGCCGAAATAATGGCATGCGATCCACAGTATGCGGGTTCAATACAGAGAATTCATTCCATAGTAGAAGAAAATACAGGAACAATAGTTTTTGTAAACCGGAGATATGTTGCAGAGGACATATCATTCAGGATGAAACTGTGGCTGAAAAATCCTGATATAGAGGTGCACCACGGTTCTCTTTCAAAGGAAACAAGGGAAAAGGCCGAATCAGATTTTAAGGAGAATCGTGTAAAGGCCCTTATTTGCACATCATCGCTGGAACTTGGAATAGATGTTGGATCAGCAGATATGGTTGTGCAGTTCAACTCCCCCAGGCAGATTAACAAGATGATACAGCGCATAGGGCGTGCTGGTCATTCACTGGAAAAAATTTCACGTGGCATGGTGATCTGCAACGATGTCATAGAACTGGAGGAGGCAAAGGCAATAGTAGGAAATATAAAATCTGGAGAGCTGGAAAACGTCATGATCAGAAAAAATTCTCTATCCACTGTTGCCAATCAGATCATGCTTGAACTGAATTTTTCCTGGAAAATGGATTATAACTACTTTTATAAGGTTATTACCGGTGCGTATCCTTTCAGGGACTTAACATTTGAGGATTACTATTCTGTTCTGGAATTGCTTTCAAAAACACGCAAGATAATTATAGAAGGAAATTTTGCCATAAGGAGATATCCGGTTCTGAAGTACTTCATTGAGAACATATCCATGATAGCCGGGGAGAAAAACTACCGTGTAATTGACGTAATAAATAAGCAGTTCATAGGAACGCTGGATGAAAAGTATGTGATAAACGAAGTTTCACCCGGTTCCTATTTTGTTATGAAGGGAAGCACATGGAGGACAATTCGTATAGACGATGACAAAATATACGTTGAGCCGTTTGCCACAGCTGCCATAGCCCCTCACTGGACCGGCGAGGAAATTCCGGTGCTGTACGAGGCTGCATCCCGTGTATCACTGGATCGCAAGAATAAAATAATTCCGGACTTTGTAAATAAAAACGGCAGGGTAGCGCTTGCTGAATGGTATAAAAATGATATGGCCACACTGGATAGAATCATAATTGAAGCACATAATTCTGAAATCGTTATACAGGTTCTGCTGGGGAGCCTCGGTAACTTTACCCTTGCCCAGATTCTGTCAGGGTTGCTTACATCTATTACGGGGGAAAGCGTGGAAATGGATTATTCACCATACCATATTTACATGCGCGTTTCCAGGAATATCTCGGCAGATGACATAAAGAACCTTATCATGAATATTGACAGGGATAATCTGGATGGCTATGTAAAATCATCTGCCAGAAGGTCACGTTTTTTCAACAATGTGTTTCTCTACGAGGCAAGAAAATTTGGGATTATTACAAATGAGGCTGACATAACCAGGATCCGTTTTGAGAAGATAGTTGATTCTTATTATAACACAGTTGTTTATGAGGACTCAATCAGGAAGTTAATATTCGATTATATGGATATAGACGTCCTCAGAAAATATCTGGAAAGGCTGAAAGACTCAAATTTTATACTAAAGGATAAAATATCAGAATCCTCTAACATATTCCTTTCCCATTACTCTGAAAGGATCATGCCATTGAAACCAACAAAGACCATCCTGGATTCTATCAAAAAGAGATTGATGAATGAGGAGGTTATTCTTTACTGCACATCATGCGGTAATAAGAGAACAAGAAAAATAAAGGATATAACAGATATACAGTGTCCCGTATGCCATTCACGGCTTGTGGCATCTGTATCCAAATTTGATGAAGAGTCAATATCTAAAAAAATTGACGAAAAAACCAGGCGCAGGCTGGTCAAAAATGCGCATCTTGTCAGGGAGCACGGCATAACGGCAATAATGGTAATGGCTGCCAGGGGGGTGGGCCCTGAGGTTGCATCAAGGATACTTGAGGTATCTTACCTTCATGAAGAAGACCTCATAAAACGGCTTCTAAATGCTGAAACTGATTTCGCCAAAAACAGGCAGTACTGGTGATTATTTTTATATATAAACGTATATTTATTTATACTGTATAATATAATTGCAGTTAATATAGTAAACTATATATAGAAGTTTATTTTTACTTACTTGATAATCATGATTGGTGGTCAACCCATATTTATCCTGAAAGAAGGAACTAAGAGAGAGAGCGGAAAGGACGCAATGTTCGAGAATATAGATGCAGCAAAAGCCATAGCAACATCTATTAGGTCTACACTTGGCCCGAGGGGAATGGACAAGATGCTTGTCGACTCCCTTGGCGATATAGTTATAACAAATGACGGGGTCACAATACTGAAGGAAATGGATGTTGAGCATCCAGCTGCAAAAATGATGGTTGAGGTTTCAAAGACGCAGGACAGCTATGTCGGCGATGGAACCACAACAGCAGTGGTAATAGCAGGAGCATTGCTTGACCAGGCCCAGGGACTGGTAAAACAGAATGTACACCCTACAGTAATCACAGAAGGGTATAAAACAGCAGCTGCACAGGCAAGCAGGGTTCTGGATGAAATTTCAAAGCCAGTATCCATAAAAGATAAGGAAGTATTAATTAAAATGGCAAAAACCTCGCTTAACAGCAAGAGTGCATCTGTTGAGAAGGACCTGCTTGGAGAAATCTCATACAATGCAATAAAGAATATTGCAGAGGAAAGGGATGGCAAATACCTGGTGGACTTTGACAACCTCCAGATCATTAAGAAAAACAGCGGAGAAATTGATCAGACAGAGTTAATTGACGGAATAATACTGGATAAGGAAAAGGTGCATCCCAACATGCCAAAAGTTGTAAAAAATGCAAAAATAGCATTGCTGGATGTGGCCCTGGAGATAAAGAAGCCGGAATTTGATACAAACCTTCAGATCAGCGATCCCTCAATGATACAGAAATTCCTGGGGCAGGAAGAGGATGTTCTAAGGGAAATGGTTGATAAAATAAAGGCAACAGGTGCAAATGTTGTTATAACCCAGAAAGGAATAGACGACATGGCACAGCACTACCTTGCAAAGGCAGGAATGTACGCAGTAAGAAGGGTTAAGAAAAGCGATGTTGACAAGCTTGCAAAGGCTACGGGAGCAGCCATAGTATCTTCACTGGAAGAAATTACCGCATCAGACCTTGGAATAGCCGCAACAGTGGAGGAAAGAAAGGTAAGCGACGATTACATGACCTTTGTCACCGGCAGCAAGAATCCGAAGGCAATCAGCCTGTTAATCAGGGCAGGAACCGACCATGTTGCAGATGAAATAGAGAGGTCATTAACAGATTCACTCCATGTTGTTGCAGCCGCAGTCGAGGATGGTGCTTATGTAACAGGTGGCGGATCAGCTGCAGAGGAAATCGCATTCAACCTGAGAAACTATGCATCCAAGGTAGGTGGAAGGCAGCAGCTTGCCATTGAAAAGTTTGCAGACGCCATGGAAGAAATTCCCAGAGCCCTTTCAGAGAATGCCGGTCTCGACCCAATTGACATCCTTATAAAAATAAGGAGTGAGCACGCCAATGGAAAGAAAACATACGGTATAAACGTCTTTTCAGGAAACGTGGAGGACATGGAGAAAACCGGCGTCATAGAGCCTATAAGGGTTGGCAAGCAGGCAGTCGAGGCCGCCACTGAGGCAGCAGTAATGATACTGAGGATCGACGACGTTATAGCAACAAAGTCATCCAAGGGCGGTTCACCCGGTGGAATGCCACAGGGTGGAGATTACTAAGGATAATCTTTATCCTTAAATTTAATTTACAGAATATTTATTTTTCCACTGATTTTTTGAAATCATCATATAGATATTTATATTTCATGGCAATAATATTTTATGAGATATAGTTTCCATCTTATTATAAGGAATGAAATGAAGGATGAATATATAAAAAGGCATAAAAATGTGTGGCCGGAATTATTAAAATTGCTGAAAGAAGCCGGTGTCAGGAATTATTCCATATTCATGGATGGCACCGACATTTTTGGCTACTGGGAGTGCGAGGATTTAAGCAGGGCACTTGGCATTATAAACAGCAGTGAAATCAACAGGAAATGGCAGCAGTTTATGAGCGATGTGGTAATAACCGCTCCAGAAAACA
>JAKAAU010000265.1 GCA_021802165.1 Thermoplasmata archaeon | reverse complement strand
ATGCGATGAAAATTATACGAAGATGGGATTTTGAGAATAAGAATCATGTTATTTGGAACAAAAGGTACGTAGATTTAGGCCACAATGTAAGGCAACAGCATGAAATCCTGCTCTTTGCGAAAAAAAGGAAACTATCCTACTCCTAAATTCAAGCCATAATGAAATATGGAGGAGAAGAGAACAGATCACAGCAGGAATCCAGAAAAATCCTACGAAATCATAGAGGGAATGTATCCGGAAGCAAAGAAGATTGAGATTTTTGCCAGATTTGTATATCCTGATTGGACAGGAATAGGATTGGAAGCACAACCTAAAACGTATACAAAATTTGAGAAAAAAATGTATACAATTTGGCATGTGTCTCTCCTGTTACACCTCAGGACGCCATTCGACCTTAACGATTTTCTTGAGTTTCAGAAGGTCAGCTCGGAAGTCATCCACTATCAGCTCCCTTTCCTTCGGATCCGGAAGGATATCTGAAGGAGGGAGCGATTCATAAGGGAGAAAATTCAAACGGGTTCCTATGCCTATATTCCAGAAGTCCTCGTCGATATACTTCAGGAATAATGGAGTTCCGGACATAACGAATATTCCAACATATACATTCGATGCTCTGTCATCCCCTCTATAGACGGAACCTGAATTTGGAAGCCTTTCATCATCCTGATAAGTCCATAAACTGATCCTGTAGTGGCTTTACGGCCTCAGCGTCCTCTAATATCCTCCCAGGAGCTGTGTTCATCTTTCTGCAGTAGAATCCCATTCCCCTGAGATATACTCCTGTTGTAAGTGGGGATTTTCTTTCAGATTTTCATACCATCTCTTTATGTCAGTATTTTTCAATAGATTAAAGTGCGTTATCCTATTCCCATTCTCATCTTTCCATGTAGTTCCTGCCGAGCATGGTCAATATAGTAGTATATAATGCAACTGTTTTATCATAACTATTAGTTAATACGGACAGGACTCATTCTATAGATTGCTTAGTTTTGTAAAAATACTCCGGGCGTTATTTCTTCAACAAGATAAATAGTGTACATGTTTTGAGGTTTCTGAGCCCCTCGTCCCAAGGTTACCATTACAGCAGTTTTACATATTTATCTACAAAATTATTTATGCTGAATAGTTTTAAGTTCGAAGATGGTAAAAAGGGAACTCTTAGTAGCCATTTTGATTGCAGCCATCATGGTTGTGGCTTCTGTAGGTTTTTTCGAAGTCGGCTTTGATATGGGAAAAACACAGGGAAACGATAATGGATTTCTTAAAGGCTCACAAAGCATTATACTTCAAACCGATGATATGATTGAGTTGCAGCCAAACCAGTCTTTTTATGCTGAATCAGTGCCATTTGGGCCTGGTAGCGTTACTGTGTATTTTTCCTTTGTTTTAATAACTGAAGTTCCACACAACGCAACAGCAGAAATGGGTATTTTAACAAATTATACTCTACCGGTTTTCGTACCCGGGCCAATGGTATTCAACACCGGTTATTGTTCCTATGCTTCAGGACATATTTCCATAAATCTTACCAATATTAATTATACTCCTCTCGAAGTAATCTTCAAAGCGAATTCCAATGACACTTCAATGGTCATTCTAGAAATTACCTCTCCTTTAATAGCAATAGTTCAGTGAAAGTATTTCTGGAAATTTCTCAATTATCGGAGACTGAAGGATGATATGAGAATGGCAAAGGCCCAATAACAAGCATATAATTTCTGTTTGAACTATAGCTGTTTAATGACTGCCAGTTAAGTGATCATCTTATGATGAAAAGCCCCTTTTGAACAGGTTAATGCTTAATCCATACCAGCGTTTACCTGGCGCCTGTATAATGAAGAATCAATTCACCTCGCACCATTTTCTTTACACTGATCAGCCTCAGCGTCTCCTGATCTTTCATAGTACCCCAATAATGGGGGCCCTTTCCGTAAATCACCGGCATCACTAGGATTTTGTAACCATCAGCCAGCCTTCTCTGGATAAAATCATGGGCCAGCGAAGGCTCGCCCTCCATTATTATGTCCTTTCCAGGCTCCTTTTTTAGTCGATCTACCAAATCTCTGATATCGTCTTTCTCAATTTTGCTATTTCCCCATGTTGCTTTCGGTAAAGTGTTGCTCAGTACTATCAGCTTGCATCTCTCGAGAAACATGGATTTATCATAAACATATTCCTTGTCAGTTCTCTTCCGGTCAGGCAGTGCATGGACCTGTGCACGTCCTTCATAAGACCGCCTGCCAAAAATTATCGTATCAACTGAGTCATATCTGCTTATCCACATTTCCTTCCAGAAATCATCATGCTCATCCTCCTCTATGTCAGATCCTGGAAATTTTGCGAATATGCCGAATCCATCAAGAGTCATATACATGTTGACCGTGATTTTTCTTGCCATCGAAATTAAAACCCTTAGCGGTCTTTAAATTAATCCTATCATTGTATAATACTGACCACCGGTCTTCCAATATAGTAAAGTTGTACTTGCATCGGGGGGTGTTTATCAGGATAAAATAAACACTGACTCGGCAACAGATCATGCTTTATGACTCTCATCTGACTATCAGTACCAGGCTTCGTCCTTCAGATTGGGACAAGCCACAAAAAGTGAGGGCCGACCTACTTAGATTATTTTAGATAAAGGGACTGCGGTATTTTATCAAAGGACTTCTCTTCGATTCGAGATCTTTCAATTATATTGAGTTGGAAAGCAATATACCCTGAAAGATGATATGCCAGCAGTGATCCATGGTTTACCTCAGACTGCTAAAATATCC
>JAKAAU010000264.1 GCA_021802165.1 Thermoplasmata archaeon | reverse complement strand
TAAACAGTAAGGTCCCTGATCCATTTTATTATTATGCGCGGGCACTTATTGAACAGCACGAATTAGATTATGGTGAGGCTATAAAACATGTAGATGAGGCTATTGGCATTCTACTTAATGTAAATTTCCTTGCTTTAAGAATCAACGCTGGATTGCAGCACAATGAGAGGGTTGATAACTATGTCAAACTATGCATTGATTTAGGATTTGATGAGGTGTTCTATAAAATTGATGCTTTTATAGAAGAAAATAAAGTCCAGATTAAAGATTCTTTCAGGGAATTAATTGGTACCATAGATATGAAGAATGCTGGCGTATACAGATTGAAGGAATACTGTATGGATTCCTACAGGGACAAACTGAAATATTCGGCTCTATCAGTACTCCATGGGGGAAGCTCTGAAGACATAATTAAACATTATTTGCTTCTAAAATCCAGAGATGAGAAAATAGCAATAAACTTTCTGGAGAATTACCCACAAAAGAAGTATTCCTCGTATATCATACTCTCCAGCTACTATTACAGCAAGAGAATTTATAAAAAGGCTCTAGAATACTTCAACCGGGCATATATAAGGAACAGGCAGGCAGTAAAGAACCCGGTGTTCCAGGAAATATCCACAGGAAATATAATTTCCATGAAGATAATAGAGGACATGAAATCAAGAAATGAATGGTTCGATCTATTTCTTTATTATTATTTTAGGAATGAATATGACAGTGTAAAGGAAATTATTGTTAAACATTACAACAACCCAAAAATCATTGAATTTGCAGTAAATCAGGCATGGGATACAATGTCACTTAAGCAACCAATGCTGGACCTGTTCTATGGCACCGGGGATAAAATACTAGGCGAGCTTCTAGCAGAAAAATTCCACAGCATGGAACTTTATGACCTGGAAGTGGATGTTCTTAAAAGATTAGCCAGTTCTAATCAGGAGGAATCGGCAATTCAGGACAAACTTATAAATGCACTGATCATGAATAATGAGGATGGAGAGGCATTAAAGTTATCATTTGAAAATTATCATATGAATAAATCGGTGTCTTCCTTCAATAAAATGATAAAAACGACATATAACCTGAAAGATTATACGTCTCTTTCAAATATTTTTAAGAATAACTCTGAATTTATAAATAGTGATAATATAGAATATTTTATTTATTCCCAGATTAAACTATTTAATTACGTTGGTGTTAGGGTCATCTTAAAAGAGTATTCTGATATAATTCCCGAAGGCCTTAAAGCCAAAATTGAGAATAAAATCAGGGCTTCTTATAGAACCAGGACAGTCATACGTTTAACGGGAGACATATTCAGGGCTGAGAATGAACAAAATAGAGTATTAAATTTTTATGAAATGCAGAAATATGTTCCTCCTTATGTTTCCAGTGACGTATATAGTTTTATAACGAATAACCTACCGTATTCCTATATAGACAGGGCTGAATTCAATATTCAATCAAAAAATATTATCAGAAGGCTTTATGAAAAGGGCATACACTCACTGAACAAGGTTAAAATCCATGATATATACAGTGTAACAGATGATGTAATTAAATCTAAAAATTTCTATATATTTATTGGGAGGGCCATGGAGGGTTATTACAGGCCCTCACTGGGTCTGGAGGACTGGCATTTTACTTCCGGCATAAATGAAAAATATATACCCGGAATTATGGAAATTATGGTAAAATATGATATAGGGCTTCTGGATTCCATAGCAATATCTGAAAAAATTAAGAAGGGATTAATATAAATGATGTACAGCAGGAATAACGAATCAAACGACATAATAATAGCGGTCATAGTTCTTACAATAGCATTTACACTGATGATAAATGGCGGTCTCAGGGCGGTGAATCCAAAAACGTTTGAGATAGAGGTTCTGATTGGGTTTTCAGTAACAGTAACTGCATTTCTGTTGCATGAAATGGCACACAGAACAGTGGCAAGAAGGCTGGGTGCGGTTGCATTCTTCAAATTGTGGCCTGTTGGAATTCTCATGGCGCTCATAACGTCAATATTCGGATTCATATTTGCAGCTCCTGGTGCGGTTCAGTTCGCTGGGCTGTATGACAGAGAAAGTGAGGGCAAGATTGCCCTGGCCGGCCCTGCTACAAATATATTTATAGGTATCATTGCATTTCTGGCATTTACATTTGCACCCTTGGGTGCTGTTGCCTCTACCATACTCCTCTGGGTGGCCTGGTTAAATCTCTGGTTTGCGCTTTTTAATTTAATACCATTTCCACCACTGGATGGGAGCAAGGTATTCTACTGGAATAGCAAACTTTTCGCTGCGGTGTTCATTCTTGCCATAATTCTAAACTTTGTGGATGGTTTTCTACTGCAAATATTTGGGATTTAATGCCATTCTCCTGGCTTAATAAAAAATATGCTGTTTTCTCCCACATCAATTCTATAGGGAATAGCATACTCCTGAAGATCCCCGTCTATATCAGTTTTTATACTGTGATTCTCTACCATATAACCCCATAGTTCGGATGATGGATTCACTATAAGCCCGTAATATAATGGGTCGGCAGATGCAATAAAATATTTTCCTTCAGTTAATTTCTCATGTTTATTACCGAATAATATTTCCATGCAGGATAATAATAAAGTATTAAATTAGTTTATGCAATTTTTAATATTTTATTTCTGAAGAAACCCGAATGTATAATATATAAAAGTTAAATAGGTTTATTTAATAAAGAGCCAGAGAGTGGTTAAAATAAACACAAAAGAAACATGTACTTCCTGCGGTATAGGCCTGGTGGAAGTTGGATATTAAATATTTGAGTGTTGCAATTG
>JAKAAU010000263.1 GCA_021802165.1 Thermoplasmata archaeon | reverse complement strand
CAAAGGATAGATCCAGAGCTGTGAGCAGGAGTGCAGGAATCAGGATACGCCCCCTGGTAGCCAGTGAGGAAAAGTAGAGGAGGGAAGACCATAGAAATGGCACCGCAACAGGAACCGATAAAATCTCTGGGCCCAGAATGTGGGAATAGGAATATTTTCCAAATGGTATTCCTGTATGAACTCCGATAATTTCCATAATAAATGATAAGGAATATGATACAGAGAAAAAAATGGCAGTATATTTTATGCCTTTGAGCCTTATTGAATGGAAAAAATAAAATGGTATAAAAACTATTTCAGCTGCAACAGAAAGCTCATAATTATGTGTGAAAAGATATATTACCAGCATGATGGAACCGAATATTACGTATCCATAGGCAATCTTCCATTCCAGATTCATTAATCATAGATTATTCTCGGTTACTATATGTTTGCCCCTGCTAAATTATATTTATATATGCAGAAATTATAACTTGCCGTGATAGCTGTAAACACTTCCAACGCGTTCATTTTTATAGTTATTTTACTGATATTAGCCCGCGTCATATACCGGAGATTAAAATTCGGGCTCCAGGGAAGGCAGTTTAAAACATTCAGATTATTTACAACGCCTATTATTTATTCATTTCTTCTTATATTCTTCATGGCGGAATTTGAGGGGAACATGGAATATATTCTAATTATACTTTTATTGATTTTTGCCGGTACGGTTCCGGGGATCATATACGGGCAGCAGGTAACATTCTTTGATAAAAATGGAATGATATTTTATAAGAGGTCGCCATACATTACCATATTCTGGGCAGTGGCATTCATGCTGAGAGTTGGGCTTGAATTTATATACCCGGATAATACCCTGGCATTATTTACCGTAGATGCACTTCTTGCGGTAACCCTTGGCCTGATTATAGGCGAATCTATAAAAACCTATGAAAAATATAGAGAATACACTGATAATAATACCGGCATTTTATAATTTTTTTCCTGTTTTGCAAGAATTTCTCAGAAAGCAGGAATTGCATAAAGGCTGTTTTCTGCAGAAATCTTTTCCAAGATTGACAAGCATTCCGTGAAAATTTTTCAATGAATTTACATCAGGGAATTCCTCTTCTGTGATTTTACGTATTTCCTTTCTTGTAAATTTTAATCCGTAATACCTTTCAAGAAACCTGAATGTATATGCATCCACCACAAATACAGGGTAGTTGAGTGCATACAGCATAATGGATTCCTTTGTCTCATTTCCAACGCCCTTAATACCGGATATAAAATCCTCGATTTCTTTTATATTCCGCCCCTTCATATTCGATAGTGAACCGTAATTATTGATAATTTCATTTGAAATTTCCTTTAAATATATGCTTTTCTGATTAAAAAAACCTGAACTCCGGATCAGTTCCCTCAATTTATCAACAGGCAAAGTTCTTACATCATTCAGGGTAATTACATCGGATTTTTTCATTGTTTCTATTGCTTTTTCAACGTTTTTCCATGATGTGTTCTGTGTGAGTATGCATCCTATTACCGTTTCATCGTCTGATTCCGAGGGCCACCATTGGAGGTCGCCGTAATGATCGAAGAGGTTATTGTAAAGATCCTTGAACATTGCTATTGTATATACAAATACTTAAAAAATATATTTGTTAAAATTCTTCTTATTTTATCACGCTAAGGGCAACCAGTGCATCAAGGAAGTACTGTATTGCAAAACCTGCAACCAGAAGCCCGAAAATTCTGGTAATTGCGGTCATGACTTTGTCCCCAAGAAGTGTAAGAATTTTTGATGAGTATATGAAAAATATGTAAACAATTGCCAGTACGAGCAGTACCGATACTATTGTAAGAACTCTAGTTTCAAAACTGCCTTTCATCAGTATAATTACAAGGGAGATGGCCCCGGGCCCTGCCAGAAGTGGTGTTGCAAATGGAACTATGCCCATGTTTTTTGTATTCTCCACTGATGTGTCTGGCTTGGCGCCCTGCCTGACCATTTCGATTCCCATTAAGAGTAATATAATACCGCCGGCTATCTCCAGGGCTTCTATTGATATGCCGAAAAACGCAATTATAATATCACCGACAAGTGCGAACAGGATTATTATAATACCTGCATAAAGCACAGCATCCTTGGATATGGTCCTTCTGGTATCCCTGTTAAATGACCCGGCCATACCAACGAATATTGCCAGACTTCCAAAGGGGTCTATGACCACCAGCAGTGGCATGAAAACCTTGAGGAAATCTGTAATAAACGTCATGCTACAGTATGGCAATTATGTATATAAATTGAATTTTTTTATCAGGCAGGGCATATTATAAAACTTATAGATAGCACATGGCACTTGTTCAAATAATGGAAAAAATCATATATTATTTTTGTATGGCATCTCAATGAAGGTACTTATTCTGGGAATAGACGGATACATAGGCTTTCCACTGGCGCTTCGCCTGCTGGATAGAGGATATGAAGTTGCTGGCGCTGACAACTTCTATACCAGAAACAGGGTACGGAAGGTAGGTTCCAAATCGGCAATTAAAATTAATTCATTTTCAACCAGAAATAAAAAACTGAATAATGCGATTCAATTTTATAGGGGAGATGTAAGCAATTCCAAATTTGTTTACGATATTATAAGGGATTCAAAGCCGGATGCTATTGTTCATCTGGCAGAGCAGAGGTCTGCACCGTATTCCATGATCTCACTGAAAACTGCGATTGAGACACTGGATAAGAATATTGAAAGTACCATGAACATCATATATGCCGTAAAGGACCTTAATAAGGATATACATATTGTAAAACTCGGTTCCATGGGTGAATACGG
>JAKAAU010000262.1 GCA_021802165.1 Thermoplasmata archaeon | reverse complement strand
ATCTTCCTCCCCCATATTATTAGGCCTAAAACGTATTTATTAATGCCGTTTTATTAATTTATAATATTTTTATGCGGTGTTCCTGATAATGTCCTTTATCGTATCCAGGAACCTGTTCCTGCTGTTTTCTAAATATGAAGTATTTTCATCAACAACCTGTTTAATAAAATTGAAATCATTATACGTTATTACATCTGCCGGAGTATAAGGTTTCAACCCTTTTCCAGATTTTATCATATCACCCACCATTCTGTACGATTCTTTCCAGTTTGCGGTGGAATTGAAATTTAATTTTGAATTGTAGGTTGCATATATAGAATTTCCAAGTATTTTTTCTGATGCCCCACTATTAAATTTTATTCCGGAAAACAGTTCTGGAAACCCGCCCAGTATTGACTTTAACTCTACCATAAATGGAATAATTTCATCCTTCAGGACCTGAAAATCCCTGTGATACCCGGTGGTTTTGTTTATAATGCCTGAATAAAGAAGATTCATTATGGATATTGATTTTGCCGCATAGCCCTGGAAGATTTCCATAAAATCTGGATTTACCTTATTAGGCATTAATGAACTCCCGGTAACATAACCCGGTGGCAATTCCAGAATTTTCATTTCATCGCCGCTGAAAATTATCATATCCTGGAATATTCTTGATATGTCTATAAGAAAGGAATTTATGGCAGACATTACCATTATATAATTATCAGGGTACAGCATAAAAGAAAATAGTGGATTTTTAATATTTTTATTCATACCAAGATATGATGCAACTTCTGTAAAATCAACATCTGACATTGAACCAAACCCTGAGCCATACCCAAGTGGCAGCTCCTTTAATTCACCTATAGCATTATTGATTTTATCAAAATTATATACAAATATATTTTTTATAAAATCCAGATAGGTCTGAAAGGTAACGGGCATTCCCTGCCTGTAATGTGTATATCCAGGCATGATGCCATTTTGCTTGTTTTTATTTATTTCCTGGAGTGTACTGTAAATAATTTTTTCATAATCAATCAAGGTATCAGCAAGGAAAAAATTTACATCAGTGTGTACCTGTTCATTTCTTGATAGGAACATCCTCATATTTTTTGCCTTTCCATCTGTTTCTTCCATTGCCATATGTTCTATATTCCCGTGTACATCTTCCAGTTCTGGGTCGAGATTGAATTCCCTTCCATACAGGCTATACAGTTCTTTTAAAGTCTTCAAGGTATCCTCTTTCTTACCTATGCCATTTCTGTATATATTAAGATTATATGCCATAAGTGAAAGTATCTCATAGGGTATCAGATACCTGTCAACCGCTATATCTTTTTTAAGCATTATCCTGTATGCTTCATTACCCGCCTCAGGGGATGCGCTTCCAGACCATATTTTCATTTCAATTACCTGTAATACAGTTTACTGTATAACATCAATTTTTTGCTTCCTTGCATTATTTGTATACACAGTGTTGTTCTTGTATATATCTATAAATCCCCTGGCAGAATCCTGGTTGAAATTGCTGTTATCATAACTGATTTTTTCATAGTTATATATGGAATTATCGCTTTCTATGGACTTCAGTATCATATTGCCCTTATACAGCTTAAATTTAATTTTCCCGTTGACGTATTTATTTAAACTGTATTCAAAATTGTTTATATGCTCCATAACAGGATCATGCCATAATCCATTGTAGGTAAAATTGGACCACTGTGAATCCATATACTCCTTGAGGTCTATCTCATACTTATTCAATGTAAGTGATTCAATCATTTTATGTGCATGCAGGATTGCCATAGCACCGGGCACCTCATATACTTCATGGCTCTTAATTCCTGTTACCCTGTCCTCCATATGATTTATCAGGCCTATGCCGTTCCTTCCGGCAATGATGTTCATTTTTTCCACTATCTCCTCTAAACTGTATTCAATACCGTTGATAGCATGTGGAATCCCGTTTTGAAATTCAATATCTACCGTTTCACCGTTTCCAGTTTCCTCCGGGGGCGATACCCATTCATAAACATCATCTTCAAGGGGATTTGCTATGTTTTCTATGGTTGATCCTTCTGCAGACCTCCCCCAAATATTTTCATCAACTGAATATTTTCCATCCTTTGGTATTTTTATTCCGTTCTTCCTGGCATAACTTATTTCATCAGGCCTGTTCATATTCCAGTCCCTTACAGGTGCGATAACGTTGATATTCTCATCTATTGCCTTCACAGTTACCTCAAACCTTACCTGGTCATTACCCTTTCCAGTGGACCCGTGGGCAATTGTATCACATCCGTATTCCCTGGCATAATACACTGCTTTTTCGGCCATGAGCGGCCTGGCGATTGCCGTGGAAAGCGGATACCCCTCATACATGCCATCGGCAAAAATTTCTTTTTTAATATAATTATCAGCAAATTCATTCTTTACATCCATGACTATTGCATCTGAAACTCCGAGGGAAATAGCCTTTTCCTTGATTTCCTCAAGGTTGCTGTTTCCTATATTGAGTGTTAATGTCACAACTTCTTTGTTCATTTCTTTCTGAATCCATTTAACCATAACAGAGGTATCAAGGCCTCCTGAATACAGTAATAATACCTTATCCATGAACGAATTATCTTTTTTATATATATGATATTTTTTGTGAATATTTACTATATTAGTGGAATTAATCACATAAAATATGTATTAATATAAAATTTTATATTAGAATTACATATATCATATTATGGAAAGAATAGCCAGGGGAAATGTTGAGACTATGGTCAGGGATTATATCAAAAAAAATCCAGAGCTCATAATCTCAATGAGGATGGGAATATTGAATGTCAGTAAGCT
>JAKAAU010000261.1 GCA_021802165.1 Thermoplasmata archaeon | reverse complement strand
CCCGCCATGAGCCTCCGAACGCTTGATTTCCAGATATTTAATATAATATGGAAATACAATATATTTCATTATGTCAATTACTGGATTATTTTCAGTTATTCCCATTGGACAGAAGGCATTTTTGATTTTCCTCCTTATATCATCTTCCCTGTCAGTTAAAAACAGTGCAGATTCAGGATCACTTTTGGACATTTTTTTGAAATCATCCATCCTTCCCCTTCCCTTAAGGGATGCTATAAGTGGCATCTCCATGAGAACCGGTTTTTTCCTTCCCATCTTTTCTGCTATATCCCTTGCAAGCATGTACGCATGCCTCTGGTCTGTGCCTCCCAGTGCCAGATCAGAATTCAAATAAAAAACATCCGTAACCTGCATGAGCGGGTAAATATATTTACTGAAGTCCTTGTCCGCATCCTCCTCTGTTCTCCCCATGATGGGAAGCGACCTTCTGATTCTTAAAAGTGAGGAGTTTTTAGCAGTCTGGAGCAGCAATTCCCAGTAACTGGGATTTGCCACAACATCAGATGCCCAGATAAATTCAACCTCCGGGCTCAATCCTGCATAGATCATGCTGTTTTTCAGCCTGTTTCCACTCTCCCTTATGAGATTTATATCGCCTCCGAGTTTATCATTGACCCTTGCGTGCCAGTCTGCAAGCAGAACCTTCATATGAAATCCAAGTTCAACAAGCTGGTTAATTTTATTGACATAAATCAGTATAGCTATGTGGGGAAGGCCAGATGGTTCAAAACCTATGTAACCCTGGCCGTTTCCTATGAATAGGGTTTCGCACTCTGAGGGAGTAACCACTTCCGAGGTATTTGATTTGAGAATTTCCAGTTTGTCCATCGGGAGGTAATACAGTGTTATTTTATTAATTTTTATTTTTTAAGCAACATGTCCAGAAGCGATGATGCCTCTTTTTTTGTTAATTCTTCGAGAGAACCTTTCTTCAGCGACTTTACGTAATCTTCTACTACCTTCTGATTTGATTCTTCCCTCTTGATCAGGTCATTGACAAATGATATCTGTTTTTTTGTTATCTCGTCATTTTTATTGTACATAAAGTGAAATGTAATTACTGTACATAAGGTTACGGTTTCTCTTTACGCCGGATGCACAGGAAATGTTTCAAATCCTTTATGTTGCGCCGTCTAATTCCCATGTACTATACGTTAATTATGCCAGTTGGGTGGGGTGTTTGCCTGGTCTTTGAATGAGACTACCTGTTTTAAAATTGTTACTTATAATAAATATTTGCGTTGGATTAGATTTCAAGCATAATATAATCGCACTGTAGTAAAGGAAAAATAGAAAATGTTTTAAATAAATAAGGCATTTATTAGTTATGGAAGCTAATCCAGAACACATAATGAAAACAGCAAACATGCTCAAAATCCTTGGGCTTTCATCCTATGAAGCCCAGGCCTTTGCCTCATTAGTATATCACGGTGTGGCAAATGCTGATACTATTGCAGACACGGCAGGTATTCCCAGAACATCTGCTTATAAGGTCATGGAATCACTGGTGGCGCGTGGATTTGCAAGGGAAACAGAGGGCAGGCCCAGGATGTTCAAGCCTGAGGATATGTCAAAAATAAAGGAGGATTTCATTAGCAGTGTCAATAAGCTATTTGATGATCTGAAGGAATTACAGGATGTGCTTCCGTCAAAAGGTGATCCCCAGCTGGTCTTTACCATATATGGCAGGTCGAAGGTAATGAGCAAAATGGCCGAGATGTTTGACCTTACAGAAAGGGAAATCCTTATCGCAACACCACGTATAAGGGAGATCAGGAGTGAATTGAAGAAAAATATAGAAAACGCTTTGAAGAGGGGAGTAAAGGTTGTTTTTATAACGCCACCGAATAAGAGAGTCCCGCACAATACAATAGTTTACAGAAAAGAAGGATTGATAGCAACAGATGTTGCAAGTGATGACTCAAGGGCAATGCTTGCCGGAGCTGACCTGGATGCCTGCGGATATACTGATAACCCTATTCTTTCTCTTCATGTATTGCAGTTCATAAATATGATGATGAACGATGAAATTAAGATGTGATTTCGAGAGCAGGAATAAGCTCGTAGGCGGGCATGTCTCAATAGCAGAGAGCATAGCTTTATCGCCGGGGAGGGCCAATTCCTTCGGATTCAATACATTCCAAATTTTTGTAAAAAGCAATCTTCAATGGAAATATCGAGAAATAAGCGATGAGGAATATGAAAATTTTAAACATAATGTCAGGGAATTTAAAATGGAAAAGCCTGTTGTACACGCTACATACCTGCTTAATCTTGGTTCGGAAAATAATGAACTGGTAGACAGGTCGGTGAATGACCTGAAGTATGAAATTGGGGTGTGCAACCGCCTTGGCATTGAATATCTTGTACTCCACCCCGGATCAAACAGGGACAGAAAGCATGCCATCGAATCAATAATGGGCGTAATCAATTCAATCGAAACAGGGAATGTAAGGCTTCTCATTGAGAACTCTTCTGGAAAGGGCAGCACAGTTCCGGCAACAATTGAAGAAATGCAGTCCATGATGGACATCTCAAAGAATAGAACAGGAATATGCCTAGATACCTGCCATTTCTTTGCAGAGGGGTATGACCTTGTTGATAAATACAGCGAGTCCATTGAAAGCCTGAAATCATCGGGCATAATGAAAAATATCCATGCCATGCATATCAATGATTCCATGTTTGAACGTGGATCAAAGAAGGACAGGCACGAAAATATAGGAGATGGTTTCATCGGTAATGCCGGATTTAAGAATATAATAAACGACAGTTCATTCAACGGGATTCCCATGATAATGGAAACTCCCGGCGGGGATGAAAATTATTT
>JAKAAU010000260.1 GCA_021802165.1 Thermoplasmata archaeon | reverse complement strand
CCTTGAGTTCCTCTATTGTGGATACATCGGTTGGATCCACATTTCTCACCAGTGCAAGTTCATATGTGAGATAATCCGCATAATGAATAAGGTAGAATAATTTCACGAAATAATCATTTGACGGGGATTTAACTACAGAAAACTGCTCTCCTGTTATGTCCTGTGTTATTTTTATCCTCTGATTAATTCTGGCATTGTCGGATTCGAATGCGTAGAATAGATACTCAGACCTTCTGTAGGCGGATTTCAACGGCATGGTATCATTATGGTTGAGTTCCGGGAAATAGCTGTAGAATGCGAAGGTCTTTGCATTTTCGTTGAACTGTGTTTTCCATCTGTAGGCAACTGATTTGAAAGGTTTTGATCCGTATATAATTGGAATTGAACTGTTCTCGTAAATTTTGAATGCCTCCGATTTCATTTCACCGTGGTTTTTGTCCATATCGTTGAGAACATCATATGCTGCAGAAATTTTGTTATCATCTATTGGTGAAAATGTATTATAAAGGGGCATGAGCATATAACCCAGTGCAGACCTTGGCTGGAGGCCGGAAGGTATTATTATAGGGTTTTCAACCATGGTTTCCAGCTTTCCACCTGATGTAATAGCCATAACATGGGCACCTCTTTTCTTTGCCTCCTCAACATTATTTATTGTTTCCTCTGTGTTCCCGGAGTAACTCACGGCAATAAAAAGCGTCTTTTCATTTACAAAGGACGGGATTCCGTAATCGCCTATGGAGATCACGGGGCGCTCTGTATAGTATTCCTGAAATATATTTCCAACTATCCCCGATCCGCCCATTCCAGAAATAACGATGTTGTCAAAGTTAAAATCCACAGTGAATTTGTCCTTGGATTTTAATTGCTCCTTTAAATTTTTTAACTCGTCCAGAAAATTCATAATAGATTAGATAAAAATAGCATATTATTTTTTCTATTATATTATTTTATGGTATCTCCTGACAGCCCTGATAAGTATGATGTTGAATCCTTTTTCTTTTTTATGGTAACGCTCACTGCAAAAACTGATAAAAGGCATACAAGGGTGGTCAGGTCAATTATCAGTATAAGTTCTACATATCCCACAATGCCGCCAATAACACCCAGAAGTACTGATATAAGTCCACCGAAAAGTGCCCCGAAATTATATGATATCCCGGAGATAAGCCCGCGAACAGCCGGATCAATTCTATCCATAAGCAGCAGCGGGATTATGGGCATTGATCCCACCCCGAAGGTGAATATAATCATTCCAGGGAGGGCAAATGGCCTTAAAAATCCAAAATATGGCATTGCAACCCATGAGAAGGCCAGGGCAACTAATGATCCTGCCATAATCAGATGCTTCTTCCTGAAATTGTTTGAAAGCCTTCCGAAGATCAGGAATCCTATTGCTACAGTAATGCTTGAGGCTATCATCACAACCCCCACAATTGAACGAGGAAGCCCGAAGGACGGTGCCACTGTCGGGTAAAATGAGAGTATGGCAAAATATGCAGAAAAGTAACCTGACATCATAATCATGGACTTGATAAGTGGAATTTTATAATCCATGAGATGTATTTTATTTTTGGCTTTTTTTATTGCCTGCTTATCGCCCGGAAGCTTTATTATTGTATATGGGGCAATAATAAGAGGTATGGTACCCGTTATGAGGAAAAGCCTCCATGTTGCACCTATGGTGGGCAGGAACAGGATATATGCAACGCCTGTTAAGGCATATCCTATCCCGTATCCACTCTGTATTATCCCGAATATTGTGGATCTTATATCGGCAGGAGAGAATTCATATCCAAGAACGGTGCCTGATGTCCATTCACCCCCCATAAATATGCCCTGAACGAATCTTGCAGAGAATAAAATAAAAACATCAGGTGAGAATGCCATCACCCCGGCAAATATGGCATATCCAGCAGTGCTCAGTGCCATGACACGCCTGGCACCGATCTTATCTGTTAGAGCTCCGAGGTAGAGCCCTCCGAAAAACCTGCCTATGAGTCCAAGTGCGAAGAGCAGTGATACAACACCGAGTCCTATGTGATAGGATTTTTCAAGTTCAGCGTATATATAAGTTACAAGAGTGAGATCATATATATTTCCTATCCAGGACCCTGTAGATGCAAAAGTTGCATGAACATAATCCTTCATATTACGTAATTACAGCAATTGAATTAAAGTTTCCCTGACTATGTATAGCACATTATCCAGATTATCACAGAAAACCGGATAAATTTATCAATCGGGCAATTACAAAAAATCTGCTTAAAAGATTATCTATCATTCCGTAAAATCTATCTTGACCTTCCACATGGAACGCTCCTGCACTGCTGTGGCCTTTACTCCCCTTTGATTTATGAGATCAGCAAGTTTTTCTGCCCTCTCCTGCCCATTGAATTCAATGTAAAGTGCATCAATTCCGAACTCTGGCATGCTTCCCTGGGAGGAAACAAGATCCCCTATCTTATTCATGACTTCAATGAATTTGTCCTTTTCAATATAAAAGGTCCCCTTTTCTATCTTGGAAACCCCGGTTTTAACTATCCCGTCATAGGTAATACTTGAAACCTTTTTATTTACGTGTATTGATGAAGTTTTATAATAAAGTCCCATTAAAACTATGAAAATAATCAGGAGAGGTATTCCGAGAAACAAGAGCCCAACGGCAAAGGATAATGCTGACATTATTAGAAATATAACACCGATAGCCAGGTACACGTTTGCCATTTTGGATGTATCTGTATTAATTATAAATAATTTATTAAAATTCCTCGCAGGGGAAATTGAATGAAAATATATCTAGAATGCCGGATATCTGGACTTTATCCTGCATCTTTGCGAAAAATCTCAATTTTTTC
>JAKAAU010000259.1 GCA_021802165.1 Thermoplasmata archaeon | reverse complement strand
TTTTTTTAATGCACTGGATATTCCAACAAAAGTTCCCCCTGTGCCAACATATGCTACAAAAGCATCTATGTTTCCGTCTGTCTGGCTGATAATTTCATTCCCGGTTGTATATTCATGCACAAGATAATTTACAGGATTTATATACTGATTAGGCCTGTATGCATGTAGCTTTTCAGTGAGCTCCTCGGTTTTCTTTTCAACCGCTTCATTATCCTTCCTTGATACAGTATTGGGCTCCTCGCCAGGCTGTTGCGGCACTATCACAACCTCGGCCCCCAGGGCTTTTAACATCTGTGATTTCTCAACTGTGTTACCGGCAGACATCACTGCCATAAACCGGTAGCCTTTTACGGCACATGCTATGGCCAAACCGGTACCGGTATTGCCGGAGGTCTTGGCTATTACATAATCTCCTCTCTTGATTATGCCCTTCCGCTCTGCATCCTCTATCATTCCTATTGCTATTCTATCCTTGATACTGAAACTGGGATTGTAATACTCCAGTTTCACATAAATTTCTATGTTTTTGCAGCTTGTCCTGTTTAATTTCACCATTGGTGTATTGCCAATGGCACTCAGGATGCTTGCCTTCACATCATACATGTAAATCAATATTTCTATGCAGAATTAGTATTTAATAACTTTCTAAATTTAATATCAGGTAATAGCTTATATTTATAGTTCTGAAATTCCTCAAGCAACCACTATGCAAAGATATATAGAATTCTCCCTTTCATTTATTATTTCTGTATAATACACTAATACTAAAAACAGTAAATCTTAATTTATCAAATATGCTAATATATACATGTAACAATAATATAATTTTATAAATTATTATCATTTAATTTTTGTATGTATAAAGATTTATTTTTTTTGATACATACTTATATTTAATTTTTACAGTTAAGAATAATAATGTTTAAATATATGTTAATAATAGAAAAACATGAATATGTTACATACCAGACCAAGGTTAATGAAAAATGCTTTGGGGTTCTGGGCTATTGTAGGACAAACCATAGCTTTCACTGCTCCTCTGGCGTCTATAGTCACATCTCTAACAGGAGCTGCATTCTACGCAAAAGGAGCATTACCTCTTGCAATTCTAATATCGGTAATAAGTGGAATTATATGGGTTAATACACCGTACCAGTATTCATCTAAAGTGGCAAGTGCCGGTGGATTTTATACATTTACCAGAATGGCCATTGGGCGAAAATATGGGATGTTTGATGGGCTGATTTACCTTTTATTTGAATACACAATTCTTGCAAATACTACACTGTTCTTTGCCGGAGTCTTGATACCTAGTATATTTTCAACCTATTTCGGTATAACTTTACCCAAATATTTTTGGATTCCGGTACTGATAGTTTTTGTAATAATTTTTACCATGCTTCCATATTTCGGTGTGAAACCCTCAGTTAAATATTCCCTTTTCGGGGCACTTCTGGAGATAACCTTTATACTGATTCTCGGAGTTTCTATAATCCTTCTCTCCGGGCCAAGGAATACGGCTGCTGTGTTCCTGCCCAATCTTTCTGGCGGCATTTCCCCACTTTTTGAGGGAATAGTACTTGGGACATTCCTCATGACCGGAGCCTCCGGCGCAGTATATTTAGGGGAGGAAACAAAGATGCCCAGAAAAAACATAAAAAAAGCACTGATTCTAAGTTTTGTTATCACGGGTGGCTTATTCCTGATGATCTCCTATGCATTTACAATTGGATGGGGGCCTACAAAAATGGGGGACTTCGCAACTAAACTTGTCCCGGGTCTGATACTGGCAAATGAATACCTGGGCTTTCCAGTGCTTCTTATTATGATAGCCCTGCTCTTTAACAGTATATTCGTTTCTATGGTATCACCACTCAATGTTCTTGGGAGGATAGGATATTCATTATCTGAGGACCATGTAATTGCGAAATGGTTTTCAAAGATACATCCCAAATACAAAACTCCATCAAATACTATCCTCTTCATGGGTTTCAGCAGCATTATAGCCAGCATTATAGCAGGAGTGATACTTGGCCCATTTTATGGATATATATTCCTCATTACCATAGCAAGCCTTGCACTGTTTTTCGGCCACATAATGAGTGATTTTGCACTTCCATTCTTTTTCAGGGCAATGCACGAATTCAAATATACATGGCATCTCATACTCCCCTCGATCTCCCTTATTATACTTGTTTTTGGTATATATTATAGCATATACCCACCTTCATTTCCGTATATTCAGGCCACTGTAACCATGGTAATACTGATGGCCGTAATGGCTATTTTTATAGTTACCAGAAGAAATGTAATAAAAACTGTAACTGCTACGGGAAAATAGAGAATTAATGTAATAAACCCATATTTTTTAAAATAACATATCCGGCAGCAACATCTTCCAGCCCGATCCCCATGGATTTAAAAATTGTTTTATTACCTGAATATTTCTCCTTGTTTATTACATAATCCTTGAGTTCAATAATCTTACTTTTATTCTCCATTCCCATAATCTCAGAGGATTCCTTCAATGCCTGACCATGGTTTTCCACTATCACAATGTCTGATTTATCAAGCACGTCAGGTGCAGCTTCCCTCCTTATGGGGAAGTTGGACCCAGCCAGATTTATGTGGTACTCATCCGGCAGCTGGGAATAGTTGAATATTGGTGTATTGCTGTTTGTTATGGTTGTAATGACATCGGACTCTTTTAGAACTTCAAGATTTTCAGCCTGCTGAATTCCGAATCTATCTGCAAACTTCTTTGAATGTTCCGGATTCCTGGAATATACAAATGCATTGTCCAGATTAAACATCTCCTTCATCCCAAGGAACTGTGACTCTGCCTGGAATCCCGATCCAA
>JAKAAU010000258.1 GCA_021802165.1 Thermoplasmata archaeon | reverse complement strand
GATGTTCCGAGCGTTCTTCTCATGGCATCAATTTTCTCCATTAAATCCTTTCTTCCTGCTGCAAGCCCTGATATTACGTTATTATGCCCTGCAATAAATTTGGATGAACTGTGGACAACTATGTCTGCTCCCAGCTTTAAAGATTTTACGTTATATGGAGTCGGAACTGTAGAATCAACAACAAGTATGGCTCCAACATCATGGCATTTCTCAGATATGGTGCTTATATCGTTCACCCTTAATATAGGATTGGTTATGCTTTCAATAAACACTATTCCTGTATCTTTTTTTATTCCATTAATAATATTTTCAGTACCCGGATTTGCAATATCCGGCTTGATCCCCCACTTTCCCATAAAATCCCTGATAAAATGATATGACCTTGCAAATGTATCCAGGTGTGTTAATATTCTATCCCCTGGCTTTGATAATGATAATAACGTCGTAGTAATAGCTCCCATGCCCGAAGAGAAAACATTGTAATCTTCAGCTCCTTCCATTTCCTTTATCTTAATGCCAAGATTTTCAACGGTTGGATTATACTCCCTGCTGTACCTGTATTTTTCACCCTCCGGAACTACATATGAACTGGTCTGGTAAATAGGATAAGTAAGTGGTGCTGCATATGCTCTATTACTGGTCATCTAATCCCTCCAGAATACCTGTTTCACGGATACTATAATCTGTATTATATGACCCCATGACATTTTTTATATCACCAAGCATCTCGTCCTTTCTGGTTTTATCATCTGCAAATATTAACATTGTAGGCCCTGCTCCGCTTATGCAGGCAGAAACAGCATTTCTGTTGATAACTTTTTCCTTTATATCCCTGTAAAATGGAAACATGGCTTCCCTGGACCGCTCAACAATATCATCATTCATCCCTTCCCTTATAGCATCACGGTCCCCTTTCATAAACCCGTAAAGCATTGTAGATATTCTGGATGTATGAACTATATGTTCTTCCATTTTTATCGATTGGGGCACAATTGACCTTGCATACCGGGTTTTATTTTTCATACTGATATCAGGTATTACAAGTACCAGGTTAAAATTGTAATTAATATCAATTTTTTTTACTTTTACAGGAGATGTGGAACTTATTAGTGTAAGCCCTCCATAAATCCCGGAAGATACATTGTCCGGGTGGGCTGAACCGCATGCGGCTATCTCTCCATACATTGAATAATAGACCATTTCATCTTTGCCCATGCCAAGATCCAGGAGTTCATTTACAGACCTTACAGCTGCAGAGGATGAAGCTCCGCTGCTCCCCAGGCCGAGGCCAATTGGGACACCCTTTTTTATTGTTATGTCCAGTCCAGTTTTAATGCCCTTATCTTCCATAATTTTTAGGATGCTTAATCCTGCTGTATTCTTATCCGGCTCTTCCGGGGTAGAATTTGAAATAATCTTTACACCATTGCTATTATTGTGCTTTACCGTGACAGAATCAAAGAATGCTTTATGCCCTAAGGACAATATATCATAGCCCGGACCGAGATTGGCTGAAGAAGAATAACTCTTTTTTGTAACTTCCATATAATACGATTCATTCATAAAATAAATTAGTTATTTAATGTAATATTATTGCAGGTAATATTGAACGATGAAATACACAGGCGTAGAAATAATTAATGTAAAAATTCTGTTACATTGCAAGCTTGAACAGCAAGCGGGATACATGTATAAATTTATCTACTAAATTATTTATTAATATTATTATCTAAATATATATATATTGGAATGTTAATCTTATTATGAATAAAAAGAAGTTAATAATAGGTGTACTAATTGCAGCAATATTTGTGATGGTATCCTTTGCGCCGGTAACAAATGCAACAAATAATACCGACCAGCGTGTTAATGTCGTTACTTCTGATATCTCGGCACAACCGCACGCCAGCAATTTAAACGGCAAACAGATTAATGTAGTAAAATATAATGACAGTGTCAACATGTTAAGCAATCGTATTTATATGAATATGGCGTTCTCTGTGACCAATAATACAGGTAATAACCAGCATATAACAGAACATGGAAAATTCGGCAACGTATCTGTATTTGAATCAGGGAACAGGATATATCTTAATATGACTATTATCCCAAACAATAAAATAAATAAAGTTCCTGGTGATTGTTCAAATATATATTATAAATTTCCTAAAAATCATGAAGCAGCCTTATACGTTACTAAACTGCCTGTAATATCAGGAGCCAGTGATGCTACAATAATAGCCGTTTTTGGAGAGGTTGTTTCAGGCGAGGTCGGGTCACTTGAAGGTGCAGTTTATTATGGAAGCGCGGCTGCATCAATTGTTTTGCCAGGACTTCTGGCACCAATAGTTGCAGCTTTAGCACTGGACTATATAGCTATAGATGCATACGCCTCTGAGAATCATGACCCGACTGTGTATTTTGATCTCGGTGCAAGCTGGGGTACAAAATGGTATAATTTCTATGATGTTGGTATTTATGGGGAAGAGGGTGCATTTACCGGTACAGCTGATTCTGGCAGCAGCGGTATTTATATCCCAGTATCTATTGCATTTGGGGATTCTGCAAAATATCCACCTTTATCGGGATACGCCCCACATACAGGAGTATGGAATCCAAATGAGGAACCACCATGGTAATCCTTAATTATTTATTACTGGCTATTTTTATGATTTCTGTCATTGTTTTTTTAGAAAGAAGCTTTAAGGTTAAGAATGTTATAAAGAAAAACACTGGAATTCAGGAAAATATAGTTGTATTTAAAAATTTAAAAGAATTGACCCACATAATTCTGGTTATCTCTATAGCTTTTATAACAAATTCCATTTCATTTGTAATACTAACAGAAAATACATTGTTTTTTTATATTT
>JAKAAU010000257.1 GCA_021802165.1 Thermoplasmata archaeon | reverse complement strand
GCCAACAGCAACTTTCGGATACGTTTTCATATCTTTCTAATTCTAACGGAATATTTTTATTTATTTATCTTTTCATTGTTGCTTCCTGGAAGAGGGGCTTCTATGGTTCCTATATCTTCTATGCTTTTCCCTCTTTTTTTAGCAAAGTGTGCCACGAATATTCCTATTAAGGCAATAAGAATAACTGTGGCTGTTGTAGCCAGGCTGTATGGAAATACAGGGGGTATAACACTGAAATACACCCCGAATACCAGCACTATCAGGGATGTGATAGGCAATATTATATGTAAACCAATATTTAATTCATGTAGTTTATGATATAGAAATGGCAAAGCGAAATCGCTCATTATATGACCAGCAAAAAGTGCCAGGCTTGCAATTGTGATCAGTATTATGTAACCATAAAAAGGCCCATAGACCAGCCCTACAATAACACTTACAACTATACTGGATATTCCCATAAAAGCAATTGCGTTTGAAGGAGTTTTGTACTTTGGATGAATTTTGACAAACCATGGCGGCATTACGCCATCCCTGGAAAATGAGTAAGATATCCTGCCAAGGACATTCAGTGGAGATACCATGGATACAAAAACACTGTTGAATAGCAGGATAACAATCACTACTAAAAATGGAAATCCAAGAAACTTATCCGATAGTATTAGCCCGGGAATTAATTCAGTAGCGAAGTTCCCCATTTTTGTAGGTCCCCATCCTATGGTAAATGCATATGCAACAAGTAAAAACAGTGCTCCTGTTATAACAAAACTCACTGCCATGGCCTTCTTAATATTTGTTCTTGGCATCTTTGCCTCTTCCCCTATGTAACCGGCCCCGGAAGCACCTGTCATTAGAAACGTTCCGAGGACTACTCCCTCAAA
Organism: Thermoplasmata archaeon; assembly: GCA_021802165.1. The sequence goes on along the minus strand of JAKAAU010000257.1, from coordinate 1,990 downwards.
AAGAGGTGATATCCCTCCGGACAATTCTGGAAGAAAAACGGTACCGGTGTTTTTCGGCCCTGAAATTATTATGATTGCTGCACTTAAAATTATAAGTATTGCTATCTCCAGCAATGAACCAAATAGGGCATACTTCACTGACGGTTTAATTCCTATATAAGGCAATACAGTAAAAATCAATACAAATACAATTAAAATTGGAATCCAGAGATATTTCGATACTGTGATACCAAAAAAGTCTGAAAAAATAGCAGGAATTAAAACTCCCGAAAAGAATAGAGTAGTGTTAGCAAGGATCGCATACTCAAACATTAAATATATGAGCCCATCAAAAAGTCCATATTTTGGGCCTATAGCTTTTCTGGTAAAAGTATAGAACCCGCCTGCACTGGCAATTTTAGTGGAATACTGGTAGGGGGTGTTTACCCAGATAAGCCCGCTTATCACTGCTATAAGTATAGCCAGTGGCAGTGCACCTTTAGCGTATAATGCAGCTCCTGTAAGGGAAGTTACAACTGAAGCAAGGGGTGCTGTAAATGCAATTGTTTGCCCGACAAGGGGCCAGAAACCTACTGATCCACGCATCAAACCTGTTTTTACCATTATTATTACCTCGATATCAATATAATGTTATTTAATAAAAGTATTTCTACTATTAGCTATAATTTTTGTTTTAGCTTTAATATTAATATATATTACGTAGTAATATAAAGTAAAAATATGTATTAGAATTAAACTTCATATAGATATTTCCATTTATACCATAAGGTTATGTTATGTTTTCATGTATTTAAGTATTCCACATTAACCTGTTTTTATTCCGGGCATACCTGTTAAATATCCTGCTGTATTCCGATAAAAATTAGGAATCCGTACGGCAACAATTATAAGAAATTAAAACGTGAAATTATCTGACTAATTTCTAAGTAGCCATATTTCTCCACCCACTATAATGTTTAAATATTCTTTATTAATGGTTGCCTAAATGAGCGAAACTGATGAAATACTGGACTATCTTAATGTTAAATCCGTTGATGGCTTATTCAGTGATATCCCGGACAGATTAAAGGTATCCCTGGATCTGGGAAAACCTATGGATGAGTTTTCTACAATAAGAGCCATAGAAAATATGGGGAGAAAGAATAAAGCAGGAAATATGAATTTCCTGGGCAATGGCATATATGATAGATTTGTGCCACCACTTGTTGATGAGATAATAGGCAGAAATGAATTTTTAACATCATATACTCCATACCAACCTGAAATATCACAGGGAATTCTTCATTCTCTATTTGAATACCAGAGCATAATATCAGACCTTACAGAGATGGATATAACAAATTCTTCCATGTATGACGGTTTTACATCCCTGGCAGAGGCCGTGAGAATGGCATACCGTATCAATGGAAAAAGCGAAGTTTTAATCCCAGAAAATATATATAAATCACAATTGAGCATAATAAAGAACTACACGGAAGGGCTTAATTTAAAAATTATAACATATGGATTCGGAACAGATGGGCTGCTGGATCTTGAGGACCTGAAGTCAAAAGTAACATCTGATACTTCTGCAATCATTGTAGAGAACCCGAATGTTTTCGGGCTTATAGATGAAAATGCGTTTCATGTCAGTGAAATCAAGAAAGATTCTATCCTGATAACATACTATGATCCTGTATCACTCGGATTTATTATACCTCCTGGAGAATACGGTACAGATATAGCTGTGGCTGAGGGGCAACAGCTGGGAATCCATATGAATTATGGAGGGCCTCTACTCGGGCTGTTTTCATTTAAAAAAGAATATGTGCACAGGTCTCCTGGAAGGTTAATTGGACTGTCAAAAGACTCTGAGGGAAAGAAAGCATTTGTTATGACTCTCCAGGCCAGGGAGCAGCATATAAGGCGTTCAAGGGCTATGAGCAATATATGCTCAAACCAGGCCCTTCTGGCTGTAGCATCACTTGCATACCTGTCCATCATGGGTTCC
>JAKAAU010000256.1 GCA_021802165.1 Thermoplasmata archaeon | reverse complement strand
TATTAACAGGGCCCTTAATGATTAATCTGCCCTTTTATGTAATTTATTAATGTGTTTTTTGTAATAGGAAAATCAGTATTATCAACAATGAAAACATCATCCCCGCAGTGATCCATAGAATACTTTTCTATTACACTGTATACTGGCAATTGCTCAACAAGCCGTTCTCCAGGTGAGTTAAAGTGTGTGTAGTCTATTCTCTCTTTAAGCCTGTTGCCATGCAAAGATTTGTCCGGAATATGTATATAAATCATAATTATTTTATTCCTAATATCACTGGCAATCATTTCCGGATTAAAATATAATGTTTCAAGTATTAGCGGCTCTCCGTTATCTATTGACCGGCGCAAAACTGCATTTATTCCTTTATACATAAATTCTGACTGGTTAAGATATCCTTTTATTATATTTTCCTCATTCTTTTCTCCATATATCCTGTAAGCATTATAGACGCTTTCTCCCATTGCCGGGTTATCTGCGTAAGGCCTCAAAAATTCCCTGAGATAATCGCCTGAAAGTATTATATTTATATTAAATTCCCTGCTTATAAAACCAGATAAGCTTGTTTTTCCAACACCGGGAATGCCGCCAATCAATATAACCGGAATCATACAGGGCAATTATAAATATATTATTAATTCTTTTCAGCATTTCATCCAGAATTATCATTTCTTTTCTGTATGTGTATATTAATCATATTCTAAGCTATTACAACTGCAATAAATTTTTAAATGATAAGTTTATATCAATATGATAATTATGGCGACAGAAACTTGGGAAGTAAAGGAAAATGCAAAACCTAGAGGATTAGACGGCATATCAGATAAACAGATAGACTACCACTTTGATGTCCATTATAAGGGATATGTATCAAAGCTCAATGAAATATGGTCAAAGTTGCCAGATGTTGACCTTACAAAGGCAAACCAGAATTACAGTGACCTTAGAGAAATGAAACTGGAAGAAACCTTCAACTACGATGGATCAATGCTTCATGAGTACTATTTCGAATCCTTAAGCAAGGATCATGTTGCAATGCCTGAATCAGTAAAGGCACAGATAGAGAAGGATTTTGGAAGCTATGAGAAATTCGTGGCACTGTTCAAAGCAACAGGAACTGCATTCAGGGGATGGGCACACCTTGTGTTTGACCTTAACTGTGGAAAACTTAGGGTTCTCGGTGCCGATATACATAATGCATCTGCAATATGGAATGCATTGATGATACTGCCACTTGATGTTTACGAACATGCATACTATACAGATTACGGAGCAAAGAGAGCACCATATCTTGACGCATTCATGAACAATGTCAACTGGAAGGTTGTTGAGAAAAGGCTTGACAGGGCAAAGAGAACATACGAAGCTTTTAAGAAGGATTAAATATTTTTTATTTTTATGATTAAAAACGATGAGTTGTCCATTAAGATAATGGAATCCAAACTATTATACAGTAAAAAGATAAATGAAAGGGTCATAGATTTTATAAATATGGGAAAATCACGCAATGATTCACTCTTCATGGAATTGTGCTTCTGCATACTTACAGCAAATACATCTGCTGAAATGGGCATCAGGACCCAGAGAATGATTATGGATGGATTTATAGAATATAGCATGGAACAGTTAAGTGAAGAACTTAAAAAGGCTAAATATAGATTTTATAACAAAAGGGCTGGATATATTATAAATGCAAGATTTATCCGTAAAAATTTAAAAAAATTAATCTCTTCCATGGAACATTTCACACTCAGGGAATATCTGGTAAATAATGTCAAGGGTCTCGGGTACAAAGAGGCTTCGCATTTCCTGAGAAATATAGGGATATTTGATTTTGCTATTCTGGACAAGCATATTTTGCAACTTTTATTTGATTATGGATATACTAAGGATATGAAATTGAATTCAAGGGCAGACTATCTGGAAAAGGAAAAAATATTTAATTCCATAGCCAGTGACTACAATATACAGCCAGGAATAATGGATTTATATTTATGGCAAATTGCAACAGGAAAAATATTGAAATGAGCCTTAATTTTTGATAGCATCCATTTTTTTTATGTCCTTTTCAGTTGAATAAAATGAATTGTATCCGTGGGATCTCATAATTGATGCTGCATAAGCACTGTTAAGCCCCTTTTTGCAATAGAAAAAGTAATTTTTATCAGGATTTCCTGATTCAGCCAGCGAATCTATGGAACTTACAGGCATATTCATTGCCCCGGGAACGTGCCATAGATCAAAATCCTTATTATCTCTGAGGTCTATAATTATGCTGTTTTCCGGTATCGTATCACTTTTACTGTTATTTATTGAATTGATATAATCATCAATTTCCTCTTTCTTTATTTTTATTATTTCGTGTAATATTTCCTTTAAAGGAAATTTCTCAACCTCTGGCTTCAAATCTCTATAAGCTGTATTTATTCCCGGGTTTTTTGAAAATAATGAGCAGAATTCACCTATGGATTCGTCCATATACAGTCCCTTCCTTTTTGAATAGTTTATTGTTTCTTCCTTGTCAAAGCCTATTAATGGGCGGAATACCGGAGTATTGATATCGTAGGAAAGTGATTTGAGGTTTTTTGGAATCTGGGATGAAACCTGTCCTATAGATTCTCCTGTCACAATGGCATCATAATCATTTTCCTGGCAAAGCTCCTCTGCATATGAATAAAGAAGCTTTTTGAAGATGAGGTTTGCATATTTCTGTTCGGGATTTCGCAGAATTCCGGTTATCAACGATGTCCCGTCCAGTATGTATATATTGCTGTTATACCCGTAAGAATACCGGAATAAAAGGTTTCTTGCTGCCTTAAGCATGTACAGTGTATCTGAGGGGTGCGCCAGGGAGCAGAAAAGCAGGTCTGTT
>JAKAAU010000255.1 GCA_021802165.1 Thermoplasmata archaeon | reverse complement strand
TATCATGATTGACCTTGATTATAAGCAATCCACCTACAACTGCACCGAAGAACACACCAGCATGTTGCATTGAGGTATAAAATCCAAGGTTCCCACCGTAGCTGTTTTTCGGAGCCAATCTGGTTATAAGTGTTGGAAAAACTGTTTCACTAATTATATACCCGGAATAGAAGCCTGCAACACTTAAAGCGAAGTATGTAACATCAGTTACGTGCGTATTAAGGAAGAACAACGGCACGCTTATCAGTAACACAATGAGCGATACAAGTGAAAATAGCACTGTTTTATTTTTATCTGCCGGCCTTGCTATAGCAAGCCCTATTATACCAGCAATGAAAACTACAGGAATAAGGAATTCATAGAATCTACTAACAGGGAAATACTTCAATGAAAATACTGGAAGATAAAGATAAAACACAATCATATAAAAATAAATGAAAAAACTGATTATTGATATAACTGCCAATTTTGAATCTATGTGCGCCTTTATTTTAAACATTTTTTCCTTCTTTGTTTCTTTAACTTTCCATAGAGGGATAAAAGATATGGCACCTATGATAGCCGCTATAACAAAAATTGAAGAATAATTGAAAATAGTTGCAAGCAAAGGCCCTACTATAACCCCAAGCATAAATGATAACCCGATTGCAACTCCTATAATTGCATCTGATATGTTCCGCCTGTTTACAGGAACGCTTTCATGTACAAGGGCAATTCCTGCAGAACTTACTGCTCCTGCCCCCTCTACAAGCCTTCCCAGTATGAGGCCATAAATATTGATCGGATCAGCACATATAAGATTGCCTATAATAAATGTTGCAATTCCTATAGAGATAATTAACTTCCTGCCATACCTATCAGAAAGCCGCCCAAGGGAAGTCTGGAATAAAGCCATTGTGATGCCGTAAGCTCCTAGTGCTGTTCCAATTAATAAGTATGATCCTGTGAATTTTTCTCCATATAATGTAAATATAGGCAATACCATAAATAATCCCAGTGTTCTCAACCCAATTGTAACTGAAACGAGTGAAAGGATTCTAAATTGATTCTTATCAAAAGCGCGCATCATGTATCCACAAATAGCGCCATTTATTATATTATTTTGCATGCTATATTGTACTATATCATTAATTAAGTGCTATTTTTCGACAAAATATGACTATAATAATTTTATAAAAACTGTTTCATATTTGTTATCTAACAAATGGTAAGAAAAAATGAAAATCTTTAATAATTAGGTGGTTATGTTTGTTCGATGTTGCATGCAAATATTATACTCATTTAAATACGAAAATTGTTTTGCTTCAAAACTTATAAATGACTTTAAGATCAGAATCAAAATAGTTGAGCAGGAATTTCGCGACAAATATATCTATGAAACATTATCATTATATTCAGAATCTGAAGATATTCTCAAAAAAACAATTGATTACCTTGAAAACTATAAACATTCAGAAGATGTGACTATCGTAGAGAAAGGCGCCAATTTTGTAACGCTTAACGTTGTTGCTAAAAGCTGCCCGCTTGTCGAAGTTATGAAGAAAAAGTTAATGAATTCAGATAGTAAAATTAAACTTGAACGGATAGACTACTCCGGCAACCTATTCTGGGAATTAAATGTTAGCAATTACAATAAAATCAGGCATATTGACGATACCTTAAGGGAAATATACGATATAAAAGATAGTAATATAAAGACCTTCAATGGTAGGCGTATAAGCATTAAATCGGAGTATATTTTAAAAGAAGCATTCGAAAGGGGATATTTTGATGTTCCGAAAAAGATAGGATTAAAAGAGTTGTCATCTACGCTTGATATCCCACCAACTACGCTTGATTTATTATTAAGAAGGCAGCTAAGGCAGGTTATACAACAAACAATAAAATAAATTTATTTAAAAATACTTAGCTGGAATACTATTGAAAGAACAATCAATATTGTAAAAAACTGATGCATAGGAATTATAAATCCCGGCCTCGATGCTGATTTGTTTACCGATATGAAAACAATTATTCCCACTATAATCTGTACTCCTATTATTATTAAAGCAACGTTGTAAGTGAAGAAGAATAATATCAGGGTAAATAGGAATAACAATACCGCCAGCCCGTGTATAGTCCATATCCATTGTGCCCTTGTTTTAGGTATTTTGAAATACCCGATTGCTTTTTGATATCCACGCTCGCCTGTTGTCATTCCCCCCATGTAAATTACTGCAAAGAAAAAGTATAATGGAATGTTATGGATCACAAGATCCAGCACATTTCCAGCTACAGGATATATTATCAACAGGTAAGTTAATGCTGTTGAGTAGGCCAGTATGTCATGAAGGCCCTGAACAACTGATGGTGCTTTGCCAGCAAGGGTATACAATGTTGCCATCCCCAGGAGCGCTGTTAATACTACAAGAATTAGCCCTGTAATTTCCAGTGCCCCATGTATAAGCACAACCATAATCACAGCGTCAACCCCGAGCAATGTGGCCAGTATCCTATGCCATACTTCAGGGTCACCTGCCTTCGCTTTCAGAGGCATATCTTTGGTATATGGCCACTTTGTCCCGAGTGATAATCCATACCCATATCCCTCTACAGTTCCGCCAACTATAACTATTCCAAATGCAAGAATTACCTGAAATACAAAATAATAGTATAAAATCACATTCATTAAATTCACCTTTATTTTTTAAACCCCGAATTTTTCTTTACCATTACGATATCACTACTATAATCTTTATTTTTTCTCCCTGTTCCTAATCTCTCTCTAAGAAAATTTCTGACATCATAAAAGTATATATTGTCGTATGGGCATGCTCTCTTGCAATCTCCAGCTCCAACACATTTAACACTTTTAAACGACCCTTTCTCTATAAACT
>JAKAAU010000254.1 GCA_021802165.1 Thermoplasmata archaeon | reverse complement strand
CTGTCCTGCTGTTTACTATTTTAAATGCTATTAGTTTATTTATAGTATTTAGCATATCTTCTGATAATCTAATACTTACAACTTTATTCATATGATTACATAACTATAAATTGTATATATATCTTTCTAATTAATTACATATTTTGTTTCGTATTACAACATAAAAAGCACTGTCCGGAGGTAGGATTTATATTTACATATAATTATGTACACTATCCTGTATTTTTAAAGTGTACATATCACATTATGCATATAATATAAGTAATTATTAATAATATTACCCGTTATACATAATATGGATCATGCTAAAAAAAATAAGAACACTAATAAAATTGGTACCTGGAGCTATAATATCTGCACCGGTTTCTTATATTCTTGCACAGGGAAATAACTTTTTGCAGACTTTCTTAATTGTATATTTCTCAATCTGGTTAATAATTTTCCTAGTGACTGATATAGCTTTATTCTTTATGAGACAGTTTGTAAGACAAATATGACAGGACATATGGGATCTGCCAATATAATGTAAGTCCTTCAATGTCAACTACCCCTGGCTAAAGCACGTGGGCTTCCTTGCCACCTGATCGTGAATGATGTATTCTGGATTTAATGGAATAACTTTTCTGAGAGAGTTTTATGCCTCACCGATTATATTCCATATCTAAAACATTGGTAAAGTTCATAGGCTTTCCGCTATGTGGCCCTAAATGGCATAAATGATTTAATGCAGCTTTAATCTTAAAGCCAGTAATACTCATACGTTTATTGCTTATCACTGTCCAGGATACCTGCTACGTGCTTCAATATTTCCCTCTCCAGTATAGTTCCTATAAATTTTCCCGATTTGTCAACGACGGCAACTATAGGCGGGTCATATTCCTTGAATATTTTAATCAGGTCGGTTGCAGGAGAATCGCAACGTACCTTTGCTGCTGGAACTATTTTTCCCTGGTATACTGATAGTGTCCTTAACTGGTTATGCCCCATGGTAACCATATCACTTAGCGTAAGCTGCCCGAGAACCTTCAATTTTGAATTTATTACTATAACAGCCCTTGCATTTAAGTCTGTACACATTTTAAATGCCAGGCTTATAGGATTTTTACTATTTACCGACACAGACTGGAAGGAACTTGCTATATCACATGCCTTCAAATTTTTGAATTCAGCGTTTACCATTTCCCAGACATAATTTGACTTTTTAGTTTTGACCACCGGTGCCTTAACATTAAACAATGCCGGTATTACCACAGTCAATAACGTTATTGCTATCATGACTGCAGAATAATCATACCTGCCAATGAGGGATAATCCAAGAGCAACAACAAGCAAAGCTGCGTCCACGCCCCCGTGCACCGATGTTCCGAAGGCGTTTTTCCATGTATCCACATGCATGAACCTTGAGGTTATGGTGCCTGCTATTGGCTTGAATATAATGGCTATTGCAAAAATCAAAAGTCCAAGGGTGATAAGTGGCAGTGTAATCTTAACAAAATAGAGGCCAAGGCCAATAAAAAACAGGGGTTCAAAAAATCCATATGTAAATGTTGATACTTTTTCGGCAACAAGTGGCCTCTCGTTAATAAACTCTCTCAGGGAGATTCCTATAAAGAGGGCAATAATAGCTGAGTTAAATCCATATAGCTGCCCGACAAATCCAAGTACAAGGACAAACCCGATTATAACTGCTATTACAGTTTCATTGGCTCTGGCACTGAAATCTATCTTCACCAGTAGCCTTGTCAGGACATATCTTGAAAATAATAGTATAAAAACAAGTGATACAACGAGCTCCATTGCTATTTTGAGAACCAGGTATATGGTAACTACTTTTCCGTAGAGGTCAGCAAGGAATGAAAATAGTATAACTCCGGATATTTCCATTGTTACAACCTGCTGGAAAATGCTATTTCCCTCTTCAGTATGATTCAGCCCTGTGTCTGTCAGTAGCCTTGTTAAAGGGCCGGCACTGCTCATTCCTGTTACCAGGCCCACAATCAGGGCTATGAGGACACTATGAAATATGTAGTACACAACAAATGATATTAAACCAAATGGAAGTATGAACTCAATTACGCCGGTCAATATGTTTGAAGGATTCAGAAGCTTTTTTGTTTCCAGTTCCTTGAATTCCAGGGCACCTCCCGTAAAAAGCAGAAAATTAATTCCAAGGGATATAAATAGGGAAATGTTTGGAAGTATTGTTATCAGCCCCAGTACTCCCGGACCTATAATTATTCCAATTATTATTGCCGCAACATAAGAAACAATCCTGAATTTTTCGAATAACTCCTCTCCAAGTTTGGCGAGTAGCAACAATGCACCGATAAATGAAAGTGCAAGAAGTGAGTCTGATAGTCCGTACATTACGGTAAGATGTAGGTGGATTATTTAATATTTTTGCTAAAATTTGCCGATTTTCTGCTATTTATTTAAAATAATCAAAGAATTTGCTTAAATCACAAAAATAAACCTGAATAAATCCCGGCTTCCGGATTCGAACCAGAGACCTATGGATGACTGCGTTTTCTGGCAGTATATCACTCTACAGTCCATCGCTCTACCAACTGAGCTAAGCCGGGTAGCAGATAATCATTACAACGGATATAAATTTTAACATTTATGCCGGTTATTATATTCTACTTGAATAACTAATGGTGGTATCATTCCACAGTTAAAGCGATGGAATTTTTCTTCTGTTGAATTAAATATTTTATTTGCTCCGCAACAGCAAAATTTCATTAGATACCGGCTGTTAAGCTATAAATTAATTAACATAATCTATTTATTGGATATTATGAAAGTAATAGATGGATTTAAAAATGAAAACTTGCATTTCAGATGGTCTCCGGCAAATATTCCTGTGGAACATGTGTC
>JAKAAU010000008.1 GCA_021802165.1 Thermoplasmata archaeon | reverse complement strand
CTGAATACACAAACGTAGCCAATGCTGCAAAGGCAGAAGGTCACGATGACATAGAAGCAATGTTATGTGCATTTTCCGAGCAGGAGAAGGGCATAGCTGAAACTCTTAACAGGGCTAAAAAAGCTTTCTAAACAATCTAAAATATTTTTACACATACCATTAAAATCATTTTTCTATTATATGAACAGGTTTTACAGAATTAATCATTTTTGAAATGAATTCCCTTGTGCTTTTATTGACAGAATCTCCCAGTTCTTGCATATCAAAATAGGCAGCTTTCAATGCATCTGATCCCGGTTTGATATCCCAATTTACCGGGGTGCAAATATAATCAAGTATTATGTAATGAAACTCTTTCGTAATAATCTCTGATATCCCTGCCAGATCATTTACCTCAACATCCAGTGAAAGTTCCTCCTTTATTTCCCGTTTCAATCCATCTTCAAGTGTTTCGTTTAATTCAAGTTTTCCACCAGGTATTGCCCACTTATATCTGTCAGGTTCATCACGCCTTAGTGTTAGAAGTATTTTATTATCCTTCAGGATAATCCCACCAACAGCGACTCTAGGATACCGTACCATTATTATATATTGGCTTGATTTATTTATATATTCCCAGAGTTTTTCAGTGTGTGCTTTACCCAAATACGAAAAAATTCCCTTAAAGTATATATTTCTTTAAAGGTGGAAGAATATATATGCTGGTATATACCTTGCTTATATATCATCCCACAAATTTTCTGAGAAGTGCCATTTCATAAGCATATTTCCCGACCTCATCGAATTTTTTGTTTTTAAATGCAAGAAGTAACAAAGTAGAAAATATGTTATGCTTTTCTACACTGTATGAACTGTCTGTTGATACTCCTATGTTGTTTTCTATATATCTGATATCCTCTCTAATCATTTTTATTATTTCAGTGTCAATCTTCCAGATGTCGATCATGTATTTCAGTGAGTCATAATTGAAATATCTGGCGCTTGATCGTAGATCAAAATACATATTTTTATAGTTCTCGCTCAGCAATGCATGATATTTTTCTGGCAACTCTGCGAGCACTGATGCCCCCAGTATCTCTGGCGGTATTCCCATTGAATAAAGCGCACCCACAAATGCAATAGCCCTAGGGAGTCTTGCACTTCCAGTGCTCCGGGAATAACCGAAAAGCCCCGTGTGTAATTTTCTGGTCCTCCTTTTCGGGAGATAGGTTGTTATATCATTTATTGGTCTTGAGATTCCTTCTACTATTTTTTGAAATCTTGAAGAATAAAGGTCTATTATATGTTTTATAATTATTTCCTGATCATCGTTAAATAAGTTGGGGATAACTGGTTTGTGGGCATTGATCATGGAAACAGCGTCCTTAACTGATGTTTCATCATAGTCATACCTGAAGGCCGATTGCACAGAGAAAGTATAGTATGAGTCATATTCAGCCAGAGACCTTTTAATGGTGTCAGGGCCAAGATTCCCTCTGAATGGCGAAGAGCCTGCCCCTATAATTGGATAAAGTTCCATTCCCGTTTTCTCTGATATTCTGTACATTCCCGATACAGCATATTTTGAAAGCAATGTAGCGGGTATCATCCCGTAGTTCATTGCTGGATCTGACCTCGCTATAAAGATCCTCATATAACTGGGTTTCATGATTTCGCTGTATTTCCCGATTATGGATTCAATGTTAAATATAGAATCCCTGTCCTCTATGAGGGGTATCAGATTTATTTTCTCAGGCATTACTTTTCCGGTAATATCCATCATACGGACATCTTCGTAAAGTTTAATATTTTCGGTATCCACTATGCCTTTTTCGTAGAATTTGACGACGTTTAGCATGCTCCTGTAATCTGTAGTGAATGGGAGTATGACCTCGAATACCGGTGCAATATCACGGTCATACATCCTAGTGGCCACATCATAATTCAACGGTATGCTGTTGAGGGTTTCGTTCAATATTTTTCTTTCCGCTCCCTCAATGAGTGGATTTGGAACCCTGTATGTCAGGAAAATATCCTTCCCGAGAACATTTTTATCAAAGAATTCTCTATCTTTAGAAAACAATTTTCTTATAACATGTGTATCCACATCCTTGCCTTCGGCATCCCACATAACCTCCTGTATTCCTATGTGCTTGTACGCAATATACGCCTCTTCTATTTCATCCTCATTTGAAATTATATTCTTGCCACTGGCCCAGGAAGGCATTTTTGCATTGTCAGGATGCTGTGTGGACATGGTTTTAGGTATCATGATTTTAACATGGAAAACTATTATAAATAAAGATGGCTGGGAAAAATGACAGTTATCTCATAAATTAAATGAGGACCCAATGATAATGCAAAACCTGCAAATTATAATAAACCTATAAGCTTCTAACATCATTAATGGCTCGCCCCGAACTCAACAGGGAAAAATCGTATGCCCTCAGGTGACATATAACTGTCAAATTTCGCATCATATGTCGTTTCCAGGTTTTTTATATTTACTGCAACATTCCTTGATCCCTTAGACACAATTTTCCCATCTTTCATGAGGATAATAGAATCAGAAATATTGTATGCGAGATTTATGTCGTGTAGAACAAGCAGTATGCCCTTTCCCCTACTTTTTAAATCTTTGAGTATCTTTATAAGGAGATTAATTTTGTCAATATCAAGGAATGATGATGGTTCATCAAGCATAATATACTCTGGATTCTGATACACCACTGCAGCTATCATAACCATTCTTTTTTCTCCTCCGCTCAGGGTTGAATAATCACGGTCCATAAAATTTTCAACACCACACGTTTTCATTGAGTTATACAGATCATTATAATCATATTTTCTTGTGAAGCCGTTTATTTCCATGATGTCCCTGACATTTAACCCCAATGGCTCCGGGAGTTCCTGTTGAACATAGCCAGTGTACCTGGAAATTTCTTGGGCCTTCAGAGTTTTTAGGCTTTTGTCATTTATAACTATTTCTCCAGACTCAGGCTTTATCTCCCTATTAAGTGCCAAAAGGGTTGACGTTTTTCCGGAGCCATTCTTACCACATATTGTCAGAATCTCGCCAGAATGGAGGGAAAAATTTATGGGTCCTATATCCAAATTTCCCCTCTTAAATGATATATTCCTGAGTTCAAGCATTGTAATACCCCCTCTTCGAAATCCTTGTCATTAAAAGCATAAAAAACGGAACCCCAATTATTCCAGTTATTATTCCAACCGGGATTACTTCACCGATTATTATCATATGCGCGATATCATTGGCAATGATTAAAAATGTCGCGCCCAGAATGGCTGATGATGGTATTACATACTTATTTGAACCTCCGTAGATCATCCGGGAAACATGTGGGAATATAAGCCCTACAAAGCCTATGAGGCCTGAGATTGAGACGCAGGCTGCAACAGAAACAGTGGTTAATCCCATGGATATAAGCTTCGACCTCTCTACGTTTATTCCCACCGATCTAGCATATACATCTCCCAGCTGCAATGCGTTCAACTGCCTGTACATAAAAAACAGGGCAACTGAGGTAAAAATTACCAGGGGGGCAACTATATAATCATCAGACCACGATATGCCGGAAAGCGATCCGAGTAGCCAGAAAAATAGTGAATTTATGTATCTTGGCCTGGAATAAAGAAGAAGCGCAACGAATGATGAAACAAATAAAGATATCGCTATTCCTGAAAGCAGCAGGATCAGTGGGGGCGCCCTGCCATTTCTGATTGAAATGGTGTAAACAAATCCAACCACAATAATAGCAAATATAAAAGCAAGCAGGGGAAGTGTAAGTATTCCGAAAATAGTCAGGCCAAAAACAATAGCAAGCACAGCTCCAAGGGTTGCACCGCTGGATACTCCCGTAATGTAAGGTTCTGAAATGGGATTCCTGAATATGCTCTGTATCACTGCACCTCCAACGCCCAGTGATGCTCCAACAGCAGCGGCACCTATGGTTTCCGGCTCCCTCAGCTGGGTAACAATGATGTAATCCGATAATTTAACATTTCCATAGATACCGAACTGGGCAAGCACCGATTTAATAACATCTATAACAGGTATTTTTACGGGTCCGATATCCAGAGATAAAATAAAAGATGCCAGAAGTGCCAGTATCGATACGATGAAATAAAGATAAGTTTTACTGTGAATTGTTTTCAATATTGACCACCGCTCCCGGCTCTGGACTTGCTTTCAGGTTAATTGGAAATTGTGGAATTGTAACATTTTTGTTAAATGCGCTTGAAAGCATCCACTGGATTGCATAAATATCCCTGAAGTTCGGTTCTGCAAATATGTTATAGCTGAAAGCTTTATAGTACTTATTATGGATAACTGCATAGGTTTTATTATAGGGTGTATACTTTAGGTCCGTGGTGTCAAATGATGGACCCAGTATCAGTGTAGAAATATTTTTGCTTGCTATGTTTTCATTTGATATCTGGTAAAAACTGGACCCATTTGCAATATTTATAAGGTGTGCATCCTTCATCATTGAGGAAATAAACGTGTTGTTCCCCGCAGTATAGGTTTCTCCATCATAAACACACATAGCATACATGGCAGTTTCGTTTTTAACGTGTACATTTTTAAAGTCTTCCAGAGATTTATTAATCCAGCCGTTAAGAAGGGATGCATTTTTTGAATTTCCTGTAATTTCTCCCAGAAATGTATCCTGCTTTTCAATAACATTAAATGTTGTATTTGCACCTGATGATAGAAATATATAATCTATTCCTGCATTCAGTAATTCATTGATCTGCGATTGTTTGTAATCAGAGAATGATATCACAGCCTGCGGACTTAAATTGAGTATCTCCTCCACATTCATATTTGGATAGGCTGACACTGCTGTTATATTCCCCGTGATATTGGAACCGGGCCATAATCCAGGATATGCATATACTCCTTTAACATCTTTAATCGCGCCTATTGCGTAGAGGGTTGCTGTTACACTGGGGTCAAGAGACACAATTTTATTGAAGTGCATGCCGCTTATATTTGAATCTAATGTAAGTTCCATGCCTTTTTTTACCGCAGGATGGTATCCATAGACATCTGCAACATAAATGCCCGATGCGACCACTATGATCACAACGATTATAATTCCCAGCAATTTGATATGTTTATCCGTGCAGGTAGATTTAATTACTATTTATAAAGTTTATTTAATTATACTAAAGCATACTTCACAAGAAAATAAATATTCCTGATATAATAGAAGCATGAAATGAAGACAAAATTCAGCATTCATAAAAGATTTTACTATATAGAATTTCCCCAGGGAGCCAGAAAATACAGCTCTGCCCCGTACCAGGGCGGTACTGGGATATCTTATGGATATGTAAACATGCATGTGGAAAATAATTATAACTCTGATGTAAACGAATACATAAAATCATTTCTTATAAAAAACAATTTAAGCACTGAGTTAACAGTTAACATGACTTCTGCAGATATAAATAATCTCAGGAGAGGTAATGTATACGTTGACAGTTATTCCGTTTGTGCTTTTATAACAGCAGGATTTGACAATGCACTTTCCATGGGCAATAAATCAGGCAAACCCGGGACCATAAATATATGCATTATCACTGATTATCCACTCACCGATTCCGGTGCAATGAATCTGTACCAGACTTGCATAGAGTCAAAGGCACAGGCATTGAATGATATGGGAATAAGGGACATGAGGACCGGCATGCTTTCTCCGGGGACCTCTACAGATACCCTGAGTATTTTTGTCCTAAATGAGGCTAGAAAACACGATTATGCCGGAAGGCTCACAGAGATAGGATATTCAACATCCATGCTTGTTTACGATAATCTCAAAAAATTTGGATAAAGCTCCTATTCCTGGATGCCCATGCTATTTGCACCGAATAAGCAACAGCCAATCAAGAAGCACTAAAATGTTAAATATTCTTTAATAATGGTAGTCAACATGACTGAAACTGATGAAATATTTCAATATCTTAATATCAGTAGCGATGAAGACCTTTTTGCCGATATACCGGGCAGGTTAAGGGTTTCAACGGATCTTGGATCTCCAATGGATGAACTTTCTTTAATTAACTCAATTACAAAAACTGCAAGAAAAAACATAGCACCAGAAATGAACTTCCTGGGAAATGGGATATATGATAGATTTATCCCGCCCCTTGTTGATGAAATAATAGGCAGAAATGAATTTCTCACTTCCTATACCCCGTATCAGCCAGAAATTTCTCAGGGTATACTTCATTCCCTCTTTGAGTACCAGAGCATCATTTCTGATCTCACCGAAATGGATGTTACTAATTCTTCCATGTATGATGGATTCACATCCCTTGCTGAGGCGGTCAGAATGGGATACAGGATAAATGGCAGGAATGAGGTGCTTGTACCGGAGAACATCTACAGGAGCCAGCTAAGCATTATAGAAAATTATGTTCTTGGCCTGAATATAAAGATAATCAAATATAAATTCGGAAATGACGGGTTAATAGATATGGAAGACCTAAAATCAAAAATATCAGACCGTACCTCATCCATAGTGGTTGCAAATCCCAATTTTTTTGGACTTATAGATGAAAATTCATTTCACGTTAGTGAAATCAAGAAAGATGCGCTGTTGATAACATATTATGATCCCGTTTCCCTTGGGCTTATCATACCACCTGGAGGGTACGGAACCGATATTGCAGTGGCCGAGGGGCAGCAGCTCGGGATTCATATGAATTACGGTGGCCCTCTTCTCGGGTTATTTTCGTTCAAGAAAGAATATGTCCACAGGTCGCCCGGAAGGCTCATAGGTCTTTCAAACGATAACTCCGGAAGAAAGGCATTTGTTATGACACTTCAGGCAAGGGAACAGCATATAAGGCGTTCAAAGGCAATGAGTAACATATGTTCCAATCAGGCACTTCTGGCAGTGGCATCACTTGCGTACCTTTCCATAATGGGATCGGATGGAATGAAAAAGATAGCCCTGATTACCATGAATAAAAGCAAGAGGATGAAAAGTGTCCTGAGCCATGCCGGAGTGGCCCCTGTCTTTAACGGAATCAATTTTTCTGATAATCTGTTCTACTTCAACAGGCAGGAAAAACTGACCGCCAGTAATATATCTGGAGGCATAAGGCTCTCTGACCTTTCAGATTACCCCGGCTACAAAAACTCAGCATTCTTTTCGGTTACGGAGAAAACAGCAGATGACAGCATAGAAAGGCTTGCTGAGATAATAGGTGAATAAGATGTATAAACAGGCACATTATGATGAGGATTTTTTGAATTCGTTCAACACAGGAAACGATTTTTATATGGAGGATGTGGAGGACACATACCCTGTTTCAATAAAGAGAAAAAAGCTTGAACTGCCCAATGTAAGAAGCGTTGACGTATCAAGGCATTTTACCAGACTATCGGAAATGAACTATTCTGTAGATCTCGGCATGTACCCACTTGGTTCCTGTACAATGAAATTCAACCCGAAATATGCGGATTATATTGCTTCCCTTCCAGAATTTCAGAATGTACATCCCCTGGAATCTGAATCGCGGATCCAGGGGACCCTCGAGGTTATGTACAGGCTACAGCAGCTGCTTGTTAAAATTTCCGGAATGGACTTTGCCTCCCTTCAGCCTTCAGCTGGAGCCCACGGGGAGTTTACAGGCATATTAATGGTCAGAAAATTTTTTGAGGTTAAGGGCGAGCTTGATAGAAGGGATGAAATTATAATACCCGACTCTGCACATGGCACAAATCCCGCCTCAGCAGCAATGGCAGGTTTCAAGGTGGTGGAGGTACCATCCAATGCAAAGGGCCTTGTGGATATTGAGGCTCTGAAAGCAGCTATAACTCCCAGAACCGCGGCTTTCATGATTACCAATCCCAATACCCTTGGAATTTTTGATGATCAGATAGTTGAAATAGCAGATATCATACATAAAAACGGTTCCCTGCTGTATTATGACGGGGCAAATTTCAACGCCATCCTCGGAATAACCACACCAGGCATCA
This sequence comes from Thermoplasmata archaeon, assembly GCA_021802165.1. The sequence continues at coordinate 7,536 of JAKAAU010000008.1, read as the reverse complement.
TGGGTTTTGACATTGTGCACTTCAATTTGCACAAAACCTTTGCAACCCCTCATGGAGGCGGTGGCCCCGGTGCCGGCCCCGTGGCAGTCAAAGCCTATCTGAAGGAATATCTACCAGTTCCGGTTGTCGTAATGGAAAACGGCAAATACTCATTGTATTACGGGCTAAAAAACACTATCGGTAAGGTATCATCATATAATGGATCGTATGGTGTGGTATTGAGGGCATTTGCATACGCCCTGAAAAATGGGAATAACCTCAGCCTGAATGCAAGAAGGGCGGTGATGAACTCAAATTATATGGCCAGGAAATTGTCCGGATCCTTCGAAATTCCTTATAAAACCCTGAAAAAGCACGAGTTTGTATTATCTACAGCCAGAACCGGCAGGAGGGCGCTGGACATATCCAAGTTTATACTGGATTACGGCATACATTCTCCGACAACGTACTTCCCGCTCATAGTTAAGGAGGCAATGATGATTGAGCCCACCGAATCCGTAACCAAAAAGGATATGGATTACTATATAGATGTGATGGAGAAAGCACTGGAGGTGCCGGAAGACACCCTGAAGTCATCTCCTGTAAATACATCTGTGGGGCGTATAGACGAAATAGCTGCCGCAAGAAATCTCATACTGAAATGGCCGGATCCATTTGAAAACTCTTAAATAAACTCAAGAGATGCGAAATAATGAAAATAGATGAAATCCATGGAGAAACCCCCAATTTAGAACTCAAGGTTAAAATTCTCTCGCTGTCCAGGAGAGAAACAACTACATCCAGGGGCGAAACAGTATATTATTACGGCCTTGTTGGGGATGAGACGGGAGTTCTTCCATATACTGCATGGGAGTTCCCGGCACCTATTAAGGCCGGGGATACTGTGCAGATAAAATATGCCAGATCAAGGGTTTACAATGAGAGAATAAGGCTATATTTTGATTCGAAGACAGAGATACTGCTTAAACCCGGGGAAGATATTGAGGTAAAAAGGACATACAAAGAGACAAAATTAATGGATCTTTCCCTGAAGAATCCCTTTGTTACTGTAACCGGAAAGATAAGCAACATGGCGGGCAAGGAATACAGCAAGGCTGGAAATACATTTACAATATACAATGGGTTTATAGAGGATGATACGTCCCGTGTCAGAATTTCATCCTTCGGGCAGCCACTGGAAAACGGCAAAATTTACAGGCTAGTTGGAGCCCGCGTTTCTGAGTTCAACAAACAGCTCGAGATTTCAATAGGTGACAAAACTGAGGTTTATCCGGAAAATGAAGACATGGACTTTGAAAGATATTACAAATTATTTGAGGTGGACAATCCTGCCGGGGGCATAACAATACTGGGGTTCATAATAACACTGGGCACAAAAAGCGGGATAATAAAGCGCTGCAGTGAGTGCAATAAACCATTAAGTACCGGTGTCTGCCCTGATCATCCAGATAAGCCAACAAAACTGGACATATTCTCATATTTCACGCTGGACGATGGGACAAGGTATATACAGTGCATAGCCGGAAAAAAGGCAGTAATGCCATTTCTGGGAATAAAGGAGGAGGATCTCCCGAGGGTTGCTGGCGACATCTACAGGATGCTGGAGGACAGGCTATACGGGCATGCAGTCCGTGTCAACGCAGATTTTATTAAAAACGAAGATGACCTGTCACTGAGGGTCAATGCCATAAGTGCTATAACCAGGGAAGACATAGAAAAAGATATAAAGGTCAGTCAATAGGTGATTTAAATGGCGTATACAAAAAGAGAAACTTCATACTGGGTATTTTCACGGGAACTTAAAGATTCCAACAGGCTGGAAGGCGAGGAAAAGAGGCCATATGTAATAACTCCTCTGGGGACAAAGCTGAAGAGGGTCCTGCTCGCAGGAATAATAACTTATAAAAGTTCAGATGACCGGATGGTAAAGGTAACCGTTGCGGATTATCTCGGGTCTTTCTATCTAACCGGGTTCAAAACAGGTTTCAGCAGTGAAATGGCAGAGGAGCTTGATAAATATAATGTAAACGATACTGTTGTTGTAATGGGAAAGGTAAGCTCATTTAAAACAGACGATGGCATATTCTACTTTTCAATCAATCCCGAGCTGATAAAAAAGATATCAGACACAGAAAGGTATTTCTGGGGGGTAAGGGCATCATACGTTACCCGGAGAAAACTTCTCGGCATCACAGAGGCCCTGAAGGATGAGAATGCCACTGCAGATACACTTGTAGGGCTGGGCTACTCCCGGGATGAGGCAGATGATGCTATACGTGCCAGGGAAAATTACCATGACTATGATTTCACATCTTATATGAATGCCCTGTCATCAATAAACTTTGAATCCCCGGCTCCTGTAGAAAACCAATCAGGTTACAGTGGAGAGGCCGGGCAGGCAACACTGGAGGATGAAAAACCATCCACTTCAGGTGAAACAGTAAACGTTGAGGCATTCCTACTTGATTATATAAAAAATAATGACAGCGGACCGGGATGCAAATACGATGATATTGTAATTTCATGTTCCAATGCAGGAATCCCGAGGGAAAGGGTGGATGAGATATTAAATGCCCTTGGATCCATGGGAGAGATATATGAGGTTTCATTAAAAAGATACAAGGCACTATGATGGTATTTTAAAAAAGAAAATAACAGACATTCTGAATATTTACTTTATAATCAAATATTTAAAATACTTTCCCGTGTTATTAGTTTATGGTTACTTCAGACGAAATTGTTAAATGGCTTAGTTCAGGAAACGATAATGCAAAAACGCTTATAGATCTTAAATGGACTATATCCAAGGCTGGAGATTATACGGTGCTCCAGAATGAAAAAATTCCCTTTGATATATTTCTATACGCTGACAGTGAAAAGGGGGCAATAAACCTCATAGTGAGAACTGGCATGGAAACGGCTACAATTGAAAATGAACCACGATTGAAGATCTACAGGACACTTCTTCTGCTGAACGCCCGGGTGGAACTAGTAAAATTCATGCTGGACGGAATAAATGAGGAGGTTGTGGCAAGGGAAGATTTTGATGCAACCACATTTACCAGGGATGTTCTTAATACCGGTCTCAACACTATTCTTGCAGCTTTTTACCTCATGGTGAGGGCACTAAATCTTGAGGATGAATTCAATGCAAGCGTAATAGAGAGAACAGGCATGATGATAAAGGAAATGGCAAAGGCTGGAAAATCCAGGGAGGACATAAAGAATTATTTAATGTCTTCACTGGGGCTGGGGAGCGAGGATGCCGAGAAACTTATATCAGAAGTTCTGGATGCGGGCGCTGCACCGAAGAATATGTACCAGTAACTTCCATTATAGTATTTTTTAAGCAATCTTTTCTTCATTTAAAAAAATTAATAGAAATTCTTTTAATAAAGTATAGTATATTAATCTATGATAGACAGCATGATGAATTCCCTTCTGGTGGACTATGCCAGCGCGGTACCTGGCAGCCTTATATTTGCAGTAATTCTGGCCATCGTGGCGTTTATAGTAATAATCACGTTTACCGTTTATTATCTTTATAAAATTATTTCATCACAGCGGGGAAGGCATTATACCGGTTCAGAATCAATGTCAAATGCCATAGGAGTCGCCAGCAATAAAATCAGTAAAAATGGCAGTGGATTCATTACCATAGATGGGGTTTCATGGGAGGTTGTAAACACAGGTGAGGAAGATATAGAAAAATTTGACAGGGTTGTGGTCACAGGGCGTAGCGGCCTGAAGTTAATGGTAAAGAAGATCAATAAATAAAATGTATGTAAATTCCTTAGCAGCGATAAATTTAACATCTGCAAATTCATAGGGTATCATGGAATACGGATGTTATGTATGCAACAAAATAATAAAGACAGGTGAGAAATTTACCTTCACGAAGGAAGGGCCGGTACATATGGATTGCTTCGTAGCTACAGAGAGAAAGAAGGTACCTGAGGGCAAGGCAGAATACCTGAGGAATCTCAGCATGATACTTGATTATGAATTAACCATGCTTGTAAGCCTTCTCAGCCTAAAATCAGAAGATAAAGAAACATCTGAATTGATAAGGCGTAGAATAAATGCAATAGAAAAACAGGCCGGAGAAACAACCGGGCTTATTTATAATTTATAAAAATTATTTTTTCTTCTTAAATTCTGTATAACCACATTTTCCGCATGTATACCTGTCTGAATGCTCTGCAAGATAAACACCTGCACCGCATCTGGGGCATGTTCTCCTCTTTCTTACTACCTTCCCTTCTTCAACCGCGTACAATTCTCTCTTTTCCATTATTTACTCTCCTTTTCCTTTAATCCATTTCTTATGAGTTCATAATCAGGCTCATATAACATAGCGTGTTCCTTTGTATCATATATTTTAACATAACCTTTAAGTGAATCCTTTCCGGTCTCCTGTATATTCCTGTCCACTATTATTACATCCTCCTTGGCCTTGTAATAATCCACAAAAAGATCCTTTATTTCCTTTCTGCTTACAGTTTTTCCAGATTTGAAATCCAGAGTATATTTTATCTCCTTTCTGAACAGCAGCTTGTTATCCCTTTCTGAATCAACGCTGAAATTTTTTATCATTTTTTCATTGCTCATTTCCATACATCTCCATTATCATATTTTCAATTTCTTTTTTTATGTCCTCATTAACTTTTATGAATGCCATACCTGTATCCGGTACACCATAAACTATTACTGTATTATTATCTGCATAAAAGATTATTGGTATTACTGCCAGGTCCTCCTCTCCGCTGACCTCAATTCTCCCAATTTTATCCTGTCCCATAAAATGGGCAATGGCATCCATCAACTGCAGCGATATGGTTCCTGGTGGATTCGCAACCTCACAGGATCCTTCCACATGTTCAAAGTGCCTCTCATCCCTCTTTGTTACAAGGTCAACAACCTGGAGTTTAATCTCTATCCCTGCTTTTAAAAGTTTTTCTGTTGTAACATCACCAACAGATACAATTTTATTATGCATTGCAAGAAGCCTGATATCATCCAAATTGCATAAAGAATATTTAAAACTCTTTATGGCATTTCTCGCATGATCTCCCACCGCAATATCATGATCTAACTTTAATGGCATATATACCTGGTTCCTTTATATCTGCCTTCTGGGCTATTTGTGAATGTATATCATTTATAATCAAAAAGCCGAACCAGTCCGGTTTTGTTCTTTCCTCGCCATGGACGGGGCATACATCCTCGGTTGTCAATCTTTTGCATATCCTGCAGGCCTTATATACTTTCGCCATCTTATCCCTCAATTATTTATATCCTGTTTTTGTATCCACTCAGGTTTTCCCAGACCTGGCTGTTTCGCGGTAAATCCGATTTTGCTGTCAGATAGTGATGCAGACGCAAGATTCAATGCAACTATTCTCACCCTGATCTTATCTCCAACTTTTAGCTCCATCTTGGTATCTTTTCCTACTATTCTCTGATTATCCATATCTACATTTATGGAATCATCCATGATCTGGCTGATATGCAACAAGCCCTCAAAGGGCCCGAATCTTATGAATGCACCAAATTTCTGGATTCCCTCGACGATTCCATCAACAACCTCCTGCATCCTGGGGAAGTATGCAAGGGCAGTGTAATGAATGGGCTGGTAGACCCCACCATCCCCATGAACTATGGTGCCTTCACCCTTCATTTCAATGTTGCTTACTGAAACTATGTATGATTTTCCCAGGCTTTTTTCACCTTCCAGTATGTCTACCAGTTTCCCCTCCAGAATTGATTTTGAAGCTTCAATAACGGCCTCAGAATAATCATCATTTAACAGTTCAGGCGGAACCCTGATTACGTATTCATCCTCAAGCAATATGTACATATTAATTCTCCTCTAAAATACTGATAAAGAATTTAATAATATTATAAATATTTATGTATTTTAGAAACCTAAAAAATATATGCATAATTCCCATTCACTCCCAATGGAAAAAATCAGGGATGTATTGTCAGATAATTTTACGGGAAAAGAAGTCTCCATAAGGGGATGGGTATACAGAATTAGAAGTTCAGGGAGGATTACATTTATTGTCCTAAGGGATTCAACAGATATTGTACAGTGTGTGGCATCCTCAGACGACCTGAGCGCAGATGCCATGAAGGACCTGTCATCCCTTACGGTAGAAAGCAGCCTGGAACTGTCCGGGACCATAAGAAAGGATCCCCGGGCAGTTACAGGTTATGAGATTTCCATAAATACTTACAAGATTTATGAGCGAAACGAAAATTTTCCCATAGCCCGGGACCTGGGCGAAGAATTTCTGCTGGACAACAGGCATCTATGGCTCAGGAGCCGGGAATTCACCGCTGTACTGAAAATAAGGTCAACGGTGTTCAAGGCTTTCACAGATTATTTTTACGGGAATGGATATTATCAGGTGCAGGCTCCCATGTTTGTTTCAACTGCCACTGAGGGTGGTGCATCGCTTTTCAATGTGGATTACTTCGGTGAAAAGGTTAACCTGACCCAGAGCTCACAGTTTTATCTTGAAACCATGATATTCAGCCTGGAAAAGGTCTTTACAATAGCCCCCAGCTTCAGGGCGGAAAAATCACGTACAAGAAGACACCTCACGGAATACTGGCACGCAGAGGGCGAGGCCGCATGGTATAACAACGAGGATATGATGGAGGATGAGGAAAAAATGATCAAATTCATCATAGATGAGGTGCTGAAAAATAACATGGAAGACCTCAAAATAATCAACAGGGACCCGGCCAGGCTTGAAAACATAAAAGTTCCATTTCAGAGAATAAGATACAGGGACCTCATAGAGAAGTCAAGGGAATTCGGGATGAACCTGAAATATGGGGATGACCTGGGTGCAGATGAAGAATATGGAATAATGGTACATTTCGACAATCCAATATTTGTTACAGACTACCCGGAATCATTGAAGACATTTTACCACAGGCCGGATCCGGACAGCCCAGGAGAGATACTCTGCCATGATCTGCTTGCCCCCGAGGGTTACGGGGAGATCCTCGGCGGGGGTGAAAGAATTTATGACCTGGAGGAGCTCCTTGACAGGATCAAGAAAAACGGGCTCAGCCCGGAAGATTATTACTGGTATGTTGACCTCAGGAAATATGGAAGCATACCGCATAGTGGCTTCGGTCTTGGGCTTGACAGGCTTGTAATGTGGATATGCGGGCTTTCCAATATAAGGGAAACAATTCCGTATCCCAGGACAATAAGGCGGGTAAAGCCATGAATAATTTTATTGCGGCATTGCACGGAGACCAGCATGAGAGGATACCTGTGTGGTTTATGCGCCAGGCCGGGCGGTATATGAGCGAATATCAGGAAATCAGAAAAAACTATAATATAAGGCAGATGTGCATGGACCCTGCCATTACGGAAAAAATAACCTATCTCCCTGTAAACGTACTTAAGGTTGATGCGGCAATTATATTTGCAGACATAATACTTCCATTGGAGGCAATGGGATACAGCATAGATTTCAATGCAAATGGCCCGGTGATCCAAAATGGATA
>JAKAAU010000007.1 GCA_021802165.1 Thermoplasmata archaeon | reverse complement strand
GGCCGAAAAGGTACGGGACTTTAAATCCCAATTCCAGGAAGTGCAATACTGCTTCGGAAAACTAAAACCCTATGAATATATAGAGCTTTTTAAATAATAATTTTATAAAATTTATATTTTTCAATATGTTTGAATGGTACGATACATATTATCCCTTTCAACAGGAATCATATTTAATTGCTTTATGGAATTAATTATATAGTCCTTTCTAAGATTTCCTACCTGCTTTCCCGTTGCAGGTATTACCTTCTCATCGTATATTGTTCCTCCCCAGTCATTTGCACCGAAGAGTATAGCCATCTGTGCCATCTGCATGCCGTTTGTGAGCCATGAGCTCTGTATTATCGGTAAATCCCTATTGAAAACTATCCTTGCAATGGCGATATTTTTTAATACTGAAACGCCTCCGGACCTGTATTTATAGCCCTCCTTTGCAAGTTCGGTATTTCCAGGCTCAAAATTCCACGGTGTAAATGATAAAAATCCGTGATATTTTTTCTGCAACTCCAGTATTGAAAGAAGATGATGTGCCTTGTCCAGTGAGGTTTCAATGTGCCCGAACATCATAGTTGCAGATGTATGTATTCCGAGCTTATGTGCCTCTTCCATGATTTCAAGCCACTGCCTCCCGCTTGCCTCTGGCCTACCCATTCTTTTTCTAACGCTCCCATCGAGTATCTCACCACCGGCTCCTGGAATCGTCTCCAGCCCACTTTCCCTTAATTTGATTAGAAGGTCTTTTATAGGAATATGGGCCTTGAGTGATATGAAGTGCAACTCAGAGGTAGAAAGTCCATGTATTCCAAGACCCGGGAATTCCTTTTTTATTCTCTGGAATAATTCTATGTAATATGAAAGGTCAAGGAACGAATTCACTCCGCCCTGTATAAGTAGTTGTTTAATCCCGTATGGTTCATAGTATTTTTTTATCTCATCCACCACACCATCTACTGATAATGTATATGAATCACTATCATTCTGTGTTCTGTAAAACGCACAGAAGTGGCAGCGAACGTTACATATATTCGTATAGTTAAGAATGAGATTTGAAACAAATGAAACCCTGTTTCCAGATATTCCATCGGTTATTGACCTTGCAAGCCTTCCGAGGTCCCTGAGACTGGCCGAATCGTACAAATATACGATTTCATTTTCATCCAGTGTCTCTCCATTTTTTATTTTATTTTCAATGCTATCCTGGTAACTGTAAGAAATCATAATTATAATATAGCTTTATAAAATAAATATATTCCCAATTCAGTGTTTCTTATGTCTCCTTTTCTTCAATTAAATGCTCTATAAAATCTATGGTTTTTATAACAGGTTCGGTAAAGGAGTAATCTATACTTCTGTAATATTCATGCATGACCTCTTCCTTCACCTTAAATTTTATTGAATTTAACCTTGCCGCCTCGTTGATGTATTTTTTTGATTCCACTATACGCCCGTTGAGGTAGTTCAACATGCTATTATCCACATCTGTTCCATGGGAGGCAGCTGAAACTGCATACACTGGATACATATTATACTGTTTTGCAAATTCAAGCCCTATATCCATCAGTATATTCAAATTTCCTGAATATGCCTCTATGGCATTATCACCGATGATAAGTGCATAATCTGCCGTTTTTAATAGATTATCAGCATCAGAATAATCGGATTCCTTTATCTGATATGATATCCCCATTCTATCAAGTACCAGTTTCAAGTAGAGTTCAGTAGTTTTTGTCAGCGATGTAACATTGATTTTCAGGTTATTCTTTAAATAATTGAGTTTTGAAACCAGTAGCGTTGATACCGTATTCGCCCTGGAATGGATGTTCATACTTTCTACCAGTTCCAATCTGTCTATATTTTTTAAGAAAGAAACAAGTGATACCATACCTATTTCTATTCTGCCCTCCAGCAGATTTTTCAGATTAATGGCAGCACTGTTTCTTACTGTCTCTCCAGGTGGAAATGACATGTACAATGGATCAGAGTGAGATAAATTAATGAGTCCTATCATTTCAGTAGTACTCTTTTATATTATAAAACGTATCTCTCAGTGCAGGCACCTTACCTATTTCCTCTATCAGGTGATTGAGTTCCTCCACACTCCCTGAAGTTTTTCTGTTTGTTGCGCCGAAAACCTTCTCGCTGAATGCGGTTCCTACAAGATCACTTCCTCCTGACATCAGGGCAACCTGGGCAAGCTCCTTACCAAGTGCAACCCAGTAAACACTGATATTCTTAATTGACTTTCCAAGTATTGCTCTTGCAAGTGCATACACCCTTATGTCCTTATCACCTGATGCCGGCATCGTTACCTTTCCCATTTTGTACAGGGGTGTGTTCTCAATACTAAACTTTAATGGAATGAAGGACAAAAATCCTGGCTGTTCAAGTTGATTGTTCCTTAACCTGATCATATGATTTATTATGTCATCATACCCCTCCACTGTTCCATAGGTCATCGTTGAATTGCCCTTAATCCCAAGGCTATGAATTAGTTTTGCATCTTCAAGCCATTTCTCACCTGATATTTTTTCAGGGGTTGTAATCTGTTTTCTTATATTTTCATTGAATATCTCAGCTCCACCACCTGTATGTGCATCCATACCTGCCTTTCTAAATCTATCTATAATTTCAGGTATTGAATTCCCAGTTGTTCTGGCGATAAAGTCTATTTCAGGTATCGTGAATGTTTTTAGGGTTATATCAGGAAGTATTTTCTTTACCTCTTTAAATATATTTTCATAGTATTCTATACTTAAATCAGGGTTGAATCCTCCAACAATATGTATCTCAGTAACATTTAATTCCCTGGCTTTTAAAACTTCATTATGTACATCCTCTACTGATAATTCAAATCCTTTTTCCGGATTATATTTCTTTATTTTATATGGAACATAGTAAGCACATATAGGACACGAAGCAGTACAGTAATTTGAATAATTTATATTATATGAAACAGCGTAAGATACCCTATCTCCTATTTCCAGTGATGTAAGTGAATCACCCAGAGACATCAGGGAATAAATATCCATATCAAGCAATTCCTTTGCATCTTTTTCTGTAATTTCTTTGCTTTTCAGGTAATCATACCAGTAATCATTATTATAAGCCATTGACATAGATAATATATTGTGACTAAAAATAAATAATTATTCATATTTTATAATTTTCCATATTTTGCTGTTATACCTTATTCAACTGATGTCTAAGATGTCTAGAAAATGGATAGTAGATGGATTGCAAATAGTATGGCAATTACAGGAATAACAAACAAAATGAGGAATATTATGGAAGATAAATAGTAAATATTCATTGCCTTTCTGATATCGTTGATTTCCGGCTGGTTACCCCTGCTGTTTATTATATATTCACCATCTTTTTCAAGCACAACATTGAGTACTAATGCCATTGCACCCATGCTGTAACCAGCATTCAGACTATCTGTTGTATTAATGATCATAATTTTTCTATTGCTATATCCAAGCAGGATGGCGCTTATCCTGAAAATTACAGGAGTTATTCTTGATCCAAAGAAATTTATTATGGAATCTTCCATGGCAGTACATCTGCCCAGTTCATAGTTTTGCGTATCCCTGTAGGCAACATTGGAATCCATGGTATTGATAATCCTAGTAACAATAGCTCCTGCAAGTCCAAAAAAAGCGTAGAAAAATAACGGTGTCAAATATCCATCAACAAATCCCTCAGCTATTGTCTCTATTGATGCGGAGGCAAGACCATGAGCGTCCATGTCATTTACAGGTCTTCTTACAACCATAGCAGTATAACCCCTTGCGGATTTCAAATCGTTGTTTTCCAGTGAATCCATTATCTTTTTAATATGCTTACCCATTGAATTAATTGAGAAGGTGCTCTTCAGAAAATATGCATATATTATGATAAAAATTATTAGGATTATTGTATTTTTCGGGCGATATAAAATATACATGATTATTATAACAGGAAGCGTATTGATGATAATTACAGATAGCAGAAAAATGCACCCTGACAAAATTTTGTTTTTAAATTTACTGAAATACGGTTTAACTTTTGCTATAATCTTTCCTGTGATCACCACAGGGTGTATAATATCAGGGGGTTCGCCTGCAACAGTATCCAGAATAACCGCAATGATAAGAGTCAATATCAGTAGCTCAGCACCGTTTATCATAATATCAGTTTTTCTATTTTTCCCATGTCCATATTATCTGTGAAAAGCTTTGCGCCATATGCCACATTATCTTCAAGAGTTCTATGATAATCCGGTACTTCCATTTTCAATATTTTGTTAAGGAAATATCTGTTTTCAAGTATACCATGAATATTAGTTCCATAAACATTACCATTTACAGACCCCTCAGATTTGCCATCAACGTAGGCAAATGGTTTCTCATGGTTTTGTACAATCTGGCCATAATGGATTTCATATCCTTCTTCATTAGGATTTTCACCGAAAATCGCTGAATTCAGAGTGTAGTTTACTTTTCCGGTCTGTTTTTTATCCATATATTCTGTTTCAACATCGAGGATTCCCATGCATGTTATTTCACTATTATCAGACTCCACCTCATTTTTATCTACAATTCTTTTCCCAAGCATCTGGTATCCCCCACAGATACCAATTATGATTTTTGTTCTACAAACGCTTTTCAATTTTTTCAATATCCCACTTTTTTCCATGTATTGTAAATCTTTCCCTACGAGTTTTGAACCGGGCAATATTATTGTATTGCATTCATCTATGGCATTTATATTAGAGGCATCCACATATGTAAATCCTATGTTAAGCATATATAATGGGTCTAGATCACTATAATTCTCCATATACGGATATTTAACAACACATATCCTATTATTCTGTATTACGGATTTTGAATAATTCATGGAATCCTCGCCAGGCAATGATAATTCAGAATGTGGTATTACGCCTATTACACTTTTACCGGTCAAACGTTCCAGTTTTTCTATGCCGCTACGAAGCATGGACACATTGCCCCTCATCCTGTTTATAACTAGATATTTAACAAGTTCACTGTTTTTCATGAGTTTTACTGTTCCGTAAAGCGACGCAAAAACCCCTCCACGTTCTATATCAGAGATAAGTATTGCCGGAGTTTTAAATATATTTGATACAAATATATTGGCGAAATCCCTGTCCTCCATGTTTATCTCTGCGGCGGAACCCGCCCCCTCGGCTATAATAATATCATACTCTCCTGAAAGTTGCTTCAATGATTCTCTTATAATACTTTCTGCATTGGATTTTAGATATTCATAATACTCCAATACGTGTAGTGAACCTATAGATTTACCCTGAACTATTATCTGGGACTTCCCCATACCCTCCGGTTTTATGAGAAATGGATTCATATACATGGACGGGTCAGACCTGGACGCGATAGCCTGCAGCCACTGTGCCCTTGATATCTCTGAGGAATCCTCAAGGGATACTGAATTGAGTGACATGTTGATAGCCTTGAATGGGGCAACACTGTAGCCCTTATCAGAAAAATATCTACAGAGTGCCATAGCCATTGTACTTTTACCCGAATCCGATGCTGTTCCAAGTATCTGTATCATTTTAATCATGCCTATCACCTATGTATTCCCTTATAGACCTGATCAATACAGTGTTCTTTCCGTGTTTTTTTATACTTATCCTCATATAGTTAATACCGAATTCCGGGTAGTCATCCAGTAACCTGATCATTATCCCCCTCTCTGCAAGAAATTTTTTCATATTCATTCCATCAATACCGGCAGGAAGTTTGAAAGTTGCGAAATTTGCCCTGGGAGACCCGATAAGTTTTATATTTATACTTTCCAGAGATCTAATGACATAATTCCGTTCCCTTTCTACCATTTCTGCAATATCTTTAAAATTCATATTACAGGTTCTTAAATACAGCAGTGCAGGCTGGCTAATCCTCCATGGCTCCAGATTTTTCTCTATTCTGCTTATGTTATTATTCGATGACAGTACATATGCCAGCCTGAGGCCAGGCACAGAAAGTATTTTTGTCAGAGACCTGCCTATTATAAGATTTGGGTGTGATTCAATAAGTTCCACTTCATCTAGTTCCCGGTTGTTTACAAACCATATAAAAGACTCATCAAGAAATAATCTTGCATTCTTTTTTACACAGATATCAAGAATTTTCATGATATTTTTTTTACTCATGATTTGACCAGTGGGATTGTCCGGATATACCATGAATAATGTATCAAAACTATAATTTTCTATTATTTCCGGATTCTTATTTATAACATTGAATGGCAATATGATTCTGTGTGCGGCTGTGGCGGCATACATATATTCTGTAAATGCCGGTGAGATTACTATTACATTACCATCAATGCCAGCCATATAATGATATATAAAGAAAGTCAGTCCTGGAATTATTGTAATATTTTCATTTTTAAATTTATGTTCAGAAACAATGGATTTATAAAACTCAAGATTGACTTCTGGATAATTTTTTATATATACACTGCTTATTTTCATATTTTTTACCTGAATAAAATCATTCATGTTAGCAGAGAAATCCAGTGCCGATTCTGGTTCTCCCTGCTGTTCCCGTGCAAATCTGTATATATCCCCACCGTGCATTTTTGTTTATGATTATTTATTATATAATTTTATACGGACTATTTTCATATGTTGAATTTATCAGGATGAGAAATTTATCTATGATTATATACTACAGAATACGCATCATACGTATTATAGAATTTCTGTAGCTAACAGTTCATAGTAATACTTATATAGTCTTTTTAAATACAAATCTCAACTACAGATTTATGAAACGGAGTATTATTAGTCCGGTCATAACATCTGCAATAAGATATCGAAGTGTTAGCATGACGGACCTTTTGGAAGATTTTGAAACAAAAAAAGAGGCAATCAGAGATGAAGTAGAACTCCATATTAAAAAGCGAGATGAAGCCAATGCAGAAGCGCAAAAGTATGCTAAATTACGTGACGAGTTAAATCAAAAAACTCACGAAATGCGCGAGCAGGCTAAGGAGAAGATTGCTGAAAAAAATGATTTAATTGAAAAAATCAAAACACTGCGTGACGAGAAAGAAGTTCATTATAAAAATCTGTCTGAATTAAAAAAGAATTTGAGGGAATATAAATCATCCATTGGAACAGGTATGGACATAAAAGATATAAAGGCCAAGGAAAAGGAACTCCAATATCTTGAAAAGAGGCAGCAAACCACCGAGCTTAAGAAGGAAGAAGAGAATAAAATGATAGTTGAAATAAGAAGGCTCACAAACGAAATCAAGAAATCAAAAATCCAGAGAGAGGAGGAACTTTTAAAGAATGATACCATAAAAGAGCTTACTGATAAAATTAATGAGGAACGAACAAAAGGGGAGGAATATAAGAAACAGATAGAAGACCTCTCTAACAGAATCTCCCAGCTCAGTGATGAAATTAATGAAGAACTCCAAAGGCTTGATGAAGTTCGTAAAGAGGCTGATGAAAAACACGAAGTATTTATTAAGTACAGTCAGGAATCAGAGGCTGAGCACGCTGCATTCATAAAGACCAAGGGGGAACTCAAGGATATGGAAAAAGCCATATTTTCAATTAGAAATAAAACAAAAGTAACCCGTAAGAAAGAGAAGGAATCTGAACTTCAGGAACGGGCATCAGAACTTTATGAAAAGTTCAAAGCTGGAGAACAGCTTACAACAGAAGATCTTTTAATACTCCAGAAGGCCGGCTTCCTGTAAGTATGAATGGCAGAACCTTAGGTATATTATTAATTCTGCTAGGTTTTATCATTTTAATATTTCTGGCAGTGAAAGGCCTTGTACATGTTGGTCTGTTTTTATTCATTCCATTTGCAGTGAGTAGCACACCAGTTGCCATAATACCATTTCTATTGATTTTTTCCGGCGTTGCTCTATATTTTATTTCCACACCGGTTATAAATAGGGATAATTGGCATGATGAAAATTATCCTGAAAATAACGAAAAAAAATCACATGTTGGTGGTTTTATTATGATAGGCCCTGTTCCCATAATATTCGGTAATGATAAAAAATTGATTTATATATCAATTGTTGTTGCAGTTGCCATTATGGTGATTTACATTCTACTGGCATTCAATCTTCTATGATTTTGGATGCAAGGGATACATTATATATCCTTGATTTCCCCATCAAATCCATGTCAGGTGCTATTATACTATCAAGTATTTCTGAATCTTCCCCGATTACGCAATTCCTCATTATAACCGAGTTTTTAATTTTAGTACCCGATTTGACTGTTACATTCTCCATGAGTAGAGAATTTGTTATTTCTACATTATTCTCCAGTAATGCATTATTATAGATAGCTGATCTGTTAAGGGTAACCCTATCGCCTGTTTTTATACCTGTCCCTGTATAACAACGATTTACATTGGCTTTTTGCAAACCGCTCATATCCATTATTATATTCTTTCCCTTTATAAAATTTTCAGTATAAGTTTTTCCATATTTTTCAACCATTATCTGATTTGCAATTATCAGATCGTTTGGTCTTCCCGTGTCAAGCCAAACCCCCTTTCCCATGTAACCATATATATCAATATTCTTTTTCATCAGCTCCGGGAAGAGGTCCTTTGCGAAATCATAGGGTATTTTATCAATATAATCCATAATTTCTGGCTCGATTATGTATATGCCTGTGTTGGCTATATGCGAAAATGTCTGGTCTTTATCCGGTTTTTCCAGAAATCTTATGATTTTGTTATTTTCTAACTCAACTATTCCGAATTGTCTGGGATCCTCTACTTCGGTAAGAACTATTGTTATTTTCGCCCCCATGCTTTTATGGAATTCAAGTATCTCTGATATATTAAAATCGGAAAGTATATCTCCGCTCCCAACGATAAAAGTATCATCGATAAAATTGGAGACAAATTTAACGCTACCGGCTGTACCAGCCGGTTCTTTTTCCACAGAAAACAGTATGGTCTGGTCATCATGTCTGTTCTCTATTATACTTGTGATAAGCGAACTGAATTTATAACCTGTTGTTACAATTACATCCTTGATGCCCGCACTATAGTAGGAATCCAATAGGTATAACATGCATGGCTTTCCTGCTATGGGCACCACCGGTTTCGGGATCGAATATGTTATGGGCCTGAGCCGTGTACCTTTCCCACCAGCCATAACCACTGCTTTTATAGTCATAAGATTGAATAATACAGATATTTATATTATTTTGCTTCCATAAGGAAACTTTAATTATTCAAATTTTAATACACTTTGTATGACTTCTAGCATGCCTGATCCTGAAACATATCCAATAAAACCAAGATCAACAAGGAAAAAATGGTATGCCATAATAATAGTTCTAATTCTCATTCTTTCTTCCTTAGGCATTCTCTCATTGTTACATCCATCTAGGCTGGAACCAGAAATTTCAGTCGATGTGGCCCCCAATTATATTACAGTTGGGCAGAACTATACCTTAGCCCTTAAGGCAGACGAATCATACAAAGATATTACCATAGAGTGGGGAGATAACAATCAGACAACTCTTAATTATACCGGGACCTTTTTGTCAATTTCACATGTGTATTCAAGTCTAGGTATATATTATATTAGCTACTGGGCAAACTTTTCTTCAGGCATTTATAAGTCTAACACATACATTCCTGTATATGTGGAATCTTCACAGATTTCAAACAGAACAGCATCAGGCATAATTACAGTTTTGAATTCCAGTAAACCTTCAGTTGTATCAAATTCGAATATTTATTCACCCGGTACGGTACTTAATATAACGCTTGGGAATAGCAGTTGCCCGGCCAATTCAACATTTACAATAAAGAAGCAAGAATTATTTGAATATAAAAATGGAACTATCCCCCCTATTCCATCTTTAAATTCCACATTTAAACTCCAGCTCTCGCTCGGATATTATATACTTAAATTATCTACTATTACAGGCAATGGAACAAAAAATTACACAACCTATTATTATATGGATATACCTGTAAATCCTCATGCCAGATTATATATCACCACTGTATCTGATTCTATTGTTGTTGATAGTCTCACCCCATTCACAAATCTAAATCCGCAGGAAGCATGTACAGAAGGTAATCTGCAAATACTTTATAACACAGAGGAGTTTCTGATTGGAAACAGCACCTCAGGTTACTTCCCTGAAATAGCCTCTAGCCTTCCAATGCAAGACGGAAAGAGTTATACATTTAATATAAGCCATAATGTAAGGTTTCAGAATGGCATTCCTGTGAATGCATACGATGTCTATTATTCCCTCGTTATGGATTTACTTCTAGAAAACAAATCACCTCAAACTCCTGGATGGATTCTTGCTCAGTATCTTCTGCCCGGGAACTACCATGATACAAATAATTACACAAATATAAAGAATGCAATTTCATATAGCAATCAAACCGATACTGTCACGCTCAATTTTACAGTTAAATTAAATCCTGATACAGTATACAGTATACTTTCATCTCCCGGCACTTTCATTGCATCAGCAGCAAATCTGAGTCAAAATGGTGAAACAATTTCTTTTAACCAAACAGGTTTCCAGTTATTTAAAACAGACAATTTAAACTATACCATGGAAAATATACTTGCTGATGGTCCATATGAAATAGAGAAATCTGCTCCCGGAAGTTATATTATGTTGGTTCGCAATCCTGATTTTAAAGGTAATCTACATAATCCGGAACCTAAAATCGATTCCATAATTATAGAATATAAAAATAGTTATTCTTCCATGTATCAGGATATGCGATTCAATACATCTCAGATTGCAACATTCCCATCTTCATATACATATATATCAAGCATTCATGGAATTTCTGATAATATTACTTACAATATGTCAACTATATATAATTTTAATTCAAATATAAATGAAACGCTTCTGGGAAAATATGTCACAGACAAAAATATTCCCTCTAATTTATTCTCAAATATCACAGTACGTAAAGTTTTCTACAATGCATATCCCGGTCATAATTTAACACTAGCCAGAAGCCTCTGGTATTCTTTTATAAAAAATATAACAGTGCAGAAAAAATATGGATTAACATCAAAATCACAATATCATAACAGTTCACTGATTATTCCAATATTTACAGAATCAGGTATTTCCGGTTCTAACATATCAAAATTTTCTTCTAATTTGGCTAAAATCATAGGGAATGGATCGAGTTTCCCTATTATTCTGGAACCAGAATCATTTATGGATAATCATATATCTAGAGGTGCCAATCCGATGCCAATATATGAAGAAGCTTTACCTGAAACGAATGATTCTAATTACTATTCTTATCTTGGAAACACAATGAATTTTACACATTCATACGATAACGGTTTTTATATTTATTTATATAATATTACAGATAAAAACCAGTCAGTTACCATGCGCGATCTAAATGCAAATATCAGTATCTTAATCCATAATTATAATGTTACAAATTTGAAAAATGTAGAGGGCCTTCTGGATAACCTCTATATGTATATATTCCCGCTACCTGGAACTTTTGAATTGAAGGTTTATTCGCAATCGTATATTATGATGCATATGTCGGTGACATCCTCAGGAATAATATTGTTCAATAATATAGATACATGAATTTACAAAAATCATATTATATTTCTATTATTTTATCGAATAGTTTATCCGCTTCCTCTGTTAAATTATCGTGTGAACATAAATATAAAGAGGTGATGGGTTGCAGTGATTTCATTCTTCTGATATATTCTGAAATTTCTATCATTTTCTCCGGATACAGAGACATATCTGCAATTATCAAGGATTTTTCAGTAATAAACCCTATCCCAGTTATAAATTTATAAATGTCAGATACTGGAATTTCAGATGGGAATCTGTGGTACAGTCCCACGTCAAATGGGATACCCATAATATTGATTTCCTTTGCCATATTTTCTATTAATTCATATTTTAGCACGCCTTCACTGTAAGCGCGGGTAAGGTCCAGGTTCATAAAATCAAAATCATGTCCAGAACTGCGTTTTAAATTTTTTATCTCTTTATAAAATTCTTTCTTCTTTTGCATTTCAATAATTGATTTTTTGTATTCATATGTAAGCAATTCTAAATTCAGTCTGTATTTATAATAATCCCTGAGAATCACCATGTCGGCCAGATTCACACCGGTTTTTCTACCTATAATCAGGTAAGTTAATTTATCTTTCCTGTCAGAACCACCGGACAGCAATGTTTTATAAATCTCTTTATATATACCAATAATTCCAAAATCACGGCATATTGAAAGGGTAAAATATTTCTTTTGATCTGATATGTCAAAATTATTTATAACACTCTCTATATCACTGGATTTTATCATCTCTCTTCTTATTACAGAATTAATAACATCAATCCTGGATTCATATGGTATGAAATCGAGAAACTGGTTATAAATATCAATTCCCGGGTCAAATAGATCCAGTGGATTTGAGGGTATGCATAGTACATCATTCAGGATATGCGAGGTCACACCGATCCGGTTCCCCTTTATTCTAAATTTTTTTATATTTGAAATGAGTTCAATTAAATCAGTTCCATTGTGTATAACAGACCCAGAATATTTGTACCCACTAAAAATATCAAAAGTGAAAATTCCTGTAATCAGTGAAATATTCTTATTATTGGAGGCCAGTAAAACTTCACAGTTCCTATTTATGTTCAATGAAATATTATCAATAAGTTTCCTATTATCTGCATGTATGCCAAAATTTTTAAAGGAAAGAACCATATTTCTATTAAAATTATCCCGTATTTGAAATCACCCCCTTTATTTCGTAGCTCAGTAGTGCAGTAAATCCGATAAAAACAGTTATGAATAAAAGCGGGAATATAACTATCCACCAGACACCAAAAAATACGAATGCATTTACATTTCCATTTAAATACATAATATTCCCGATATCAACCACAAATGGATTTTTAAAGTAAAATCCAAAATATGTTATAATAACAACAATTCCACTAATCGCTCCCATATCTGTCAAAACATAAGGAATAAAGGCGAATAATTTCCATAACTTCCCATACGAGGAATTTCTATTTTCGTATTCGGACACCTCAATATATCTTATAATATAAAACGGGAACCATCCGACTGATATTGCAATTATTATTCCAGATTCACTTGGTCTCGCCACATATAAAATCAGAAGCATAATTAAAAGATACGGGGTCGTTGTCAAAACTCTCACAATGTAAAATATGATTTTCTTGAAAATACCACCTATATAATTTATCAGAAAACCTATTGATACACCTACCAAGGAAGAAATGGCAAGTGATGCAAACATTATTGTAAAGTCAAATTTTAAGGATCCGATAAGTGCGGGCAATATTGATATACCGTAATAAGTTGTTCCAAAGTAGTTCCACCAGCCATCGTTTAAAGTAGGTTTAGAAGGTATAACGGATGCCGTTTTCTTGAATACAAGTAGTGATGAAAGTGTATTTACTCCAAGATAATATGGATAAACAATATCTGAAATAAACGCATATATATATAATAATATAAATGCGAGGCTTATACCTATGAGCAAATTCCTTGAATTAAATTTCATTTTTTCCACCGTTGTTTATTACATCTATAAATAAACTAAATATTAGTGCAATGATGGCCAGAATAAATAAACTGTATATACCACCCATTATGCCATATTCATAATCAAGAAACGAATAGATGGCAAATTCCCCTATATTCATATAAGAAAATATATAACTTATGATAATCATTCCACCCATGAATATAACAAATACAGATTTCAGTTCCCTTAGCACCCTGCTTCTTATTCCCCTTTTTATAAAAATTATATATTTATCCATGAATGCGTTCCTGGTAATTCCAGCTTTCATATATTTTTTATTGTATTCTATGGATGTTTCATGGCTTATATAAACACTCAGATAAATGACTGTGGGAATAAACATGGCAAAAAACGGAAGTGCCATATGATCTAATAAATCTATAAATACGGATAATGATCCATGTATAATGCTATCTATTAAAATGATATTTGTTGGTTTAGTTATATAAATTCCGTTTCCTGTTGAAGATATCCAGCTATTCAATGTAACAGAACTATTGGAAAGGATACCATGTGTAGGAAACCACCCCAGTACGCCAGAAAATATTGCAAGAAGAACTAAGCCGGAAACAAGATAGAGAAATAAAAGTGGAAATATATTCATATTCAAAATCTTGGTAGTTTTGAATGCCGTTCCCGAGTACAGTCCGATAAAATACGAAACTGCATAGGATATTGCGAATGTTACAATTAAAAATAACACAGTTTCAGGTAGAGTAATTGATATAGCGCCCAGAACAGTACCAGAATAAAAGGATGTGCTAGTATATCCAACATTCCCCGTAAGAATTGCGTATATAAAATAAAAATACTGGAATACAATGTTTTGATGTAAACCTAGTATTTTTATGGAGCTTCCCGGGAAATCATTTCCTACAATTTTTGATGGCACAAATTTGAAAACAATAAACAGAAATATGGTTAAACCTAGAAATATGATTAGGTATTTCATCAAAATTTCTTTTATCTTTGTGCACTGCATTATAATATACCGATTCAACAGATAAATTTAAATGTTTATGTCAGACACATATGATTATCATTACTTATCTGCATCCCTCCAATTTGAGGTAAAATATGTCATCAAAACATCATCTGTGTACTGATTACCTATCATAAACTGCCTTTTTCTAACACCTTCATATTCAAATCCAAGATTTCTATATGTTTTTATGGCGTTTACATTGCTTGAAAAAACCTCTAAATTAATTTTCTCTATTCCCTGAGTTTTCGACCATGAAATTGCTTCCTCTATCATTTTTGTGCCTATATTCATATGTCTGAAAGCCTTTATTATCGCAATTCCCAGCGAGGCTGTATGCCGATTTTTTTTATACATTCCACGCTGAATAGTTGTAACCCCCACAATCCTTCCGCTAACCTCTGATACAAGGGTGAGGTCATCTTTATTTTTGAGTCTTTCCTGCTCTCCTCTTTCAGTTAAAAGATAGTATTCACTTACAAGATATATCTTTTCATCCATTACGCTCTGCATGCATTCTATGATGCCTCTGGCATCTCCAGGAACACCACGCCTTATCAAATATTTTCCCGTCTGTTCATTTTTTTTGAACATCATGGCGACTCCAGAATATTTTTAAGTTCCTTATATATATTTTCCATTTTCTGTGAATTTTCCCTGGCATCAGATAGAATCCTGTCCTTATTCGCAATGAAATCTGAAGTTAAAATAGCACCCTCACGGGAAGCCTCTATAATACCTCCGTGTTCCAGTATCCGCAAAGAATATCTTATTTTGTGTTCAGGTATACCTGTCTGCTGTGACATTTTAATTATTCCAAGGGGCTGCTCCATTAACAGCGTCTTTATGATAGTAAGATGCCTTTCGAGGGTTTCTATATTTTCCCTGACTTCCTTAAAAATTGAGTAATCATTCATGATAATAGATAGCAAGCCATTATTTATTATTTTGTGACACCCCTAAAAACTACAAATAAAAACTTCAGCCGTAAAAC
>JAKAAU010000253.1 GCA_021802165.1 Thermoplasmata archaeon | reverse complement strand
ATAATCCACAATGTCCTGTCAAAATTACCTAATCTTAATATCATATTTGGTCTTAATGTGCCTGTATCGTCAGTTGTATTGTATTCATATAAATTATTATATCCAAGTTCACCCAGTATTTTCTTTAGTTCCAGTGATTTTTTGTATTCGCCTTCTCCTCCAGATTTGGGGGATACTGCCCTGATAGACAATAATCTTCTAGCAACATCAGTTATGAATTCCCTGTCTGATAATTCTGTCAATCCCATTAAAGATCATACATTTAAATCATATAAGTATTATTGGTTATCTGCACTGCTCTATGCTTCTTTTAAACACAACATTTCCATTTTGAGAT
The DNA here is from genome assembly GCA_021802165.1 of Thermoplasmata archaeon. The sequence continues at coordinate 2,571 of JAKAAU010000253.1, read as the reverse complement.
GAGAAAACCAGAAACTTGAATTTAACCCCGTAATCAATTGCCGAGTAATATGAACTTGAAAACTCAGGATCTCTACAAGAATTAGGTAAAAAACATCTGGCGTTTTCATTGAATATAAGAAACAGTACATATGCCTGGTATCCTTTATCTATTAGCCCCATAAGGGTTTCAAGATGTTTCTTTCCCCGAACTGTTGGTGCATCTGGAAATTTTGCGATTTTATCCTCCACCAGCGTTGCTGATTTGACCTCAATGTATGAATTTCCAAGTTTGAAATCTATTCTACTGTTTCCTATTTTTACTTCCTTTTGCCCGCCTTCTCTTATAAACATAGAACCGATCTGGGAATGGTACCTTGAATCATTGAATGTCCAGATATCACCATTTTCGCAGAATGTGACAGAATAATGGGTTTTTTTATTGTTGGTCTTCCTTATTAGTATATTGTTTCCGCGGTATATTAGCTCCTTAAGCCTTCCAGGGTCGTGTATATGGACATCTGTTTCAATTCCGTTAACCATTGCCCTTACAAGGAATCGATTAGGTCGTGAAACCACTGTGGCTTTTATAAGTTCTGGAAATCTCATCACTGTAAATCCTGGAGGCCGGTCTATGAAGGGATACATTGAATCTGATTTTCAATGGTTATAAATAATTTTGTAGGAAATTTATTTCATTGAGAATAAATTATTTTAATACCGGTTTCTTGAGGCCATAATCCACCGAATTTCTTATGTTTCTGGTTTGTCCGTTAATATGTATATTTCTGTGTATGCACATAATACCTTTCTGGAATATTGTGGGCTCAGGCAAATATAGTTAATTATTTCACTAACTCTAAAAGAATGGATTATACTGTTACAATTCAATCTACCAGAAAGAAAGCCGCTGCGTTTAGGATAGGGGTGAATTCTCGGGATGAAATATACATTTATTCAATAAATAATACATTAATTAAATATTTTCAGAACTTGCCCGTGGTGTAATTTTTAAAACGTTCTAAATAATATTAATTTTTAAATATTTATCATAAATTATCAAGTATAAACATAATATTTTAACTGTCATGTGCGTTAAATAGACCTCTTTTTGAAAAAGAATTATGTATCATTTTTCAACTGTAAAAATATACGGACCCGCCGGGATTTGAACCCGGGTCATCGGCTTCGAAGGCCACCAGGATGTCCTAACTACCCCACGGATCCTTATGTGTATTGCTAATTTGTTATTTAATAATTTGATATTTTCTGGTTCCCTTCCTATTTTCTTCCTTAGTTTCATTACTTTTTGATTTCAGATGGTACATAAAGATAAAAATCAGTGAAGATAAGGATACAAGAGAGGTAAACACAAGATAGGCACTTATCCCCGCTGAGATATTTATCCTTGTACTCGAAACAAAAATATCTCCCAGACTAACGTTTATTCCTGAAAAATATAGAATAAAAAGCGGAAGTATGGATATAGCTGTTATAATTCCAATATTTCTTAATATTAACATTGCATTATTTGCCTGTACACGGAATTTTTGTTCATGTGCATCTGTTATCATGGTGGTGGATGGTGACCAGAAAAATGATCCTCCGAATCCAGCTACCAGTAACAACTCAGGTATAAATTTCAGATAAATGGCGATAAAAAGAACAGGAATGCATTCAAGCAATGCGCCTATAGCCATAATTGCCTCAGGATTTGGGTACTTGTCATAAAGCATACCGCCAATAGGGCTTGAGATTATGGAGGCAACAGGATAAGTAAATATTATGAGTCCAGCTTCTATGCTGCTGTAGCCCAGATCGCTCTGGAAGTAAAGGCTAAGAGCGAACAAAACTGAAAAAAACACAAAGGATTCCAGGAAAGATGCAAGCGTTATGAGTGAGAATTTTATGTTTCTCAGCAATCCAGGGTCAATTACAGGGTTTTTTATCTGTATATACAGGAATACCGGAAAAATAGCCAGGGAAATCAGCAGATAATATATATTTATAAGGGATATGCCAACAATTAAAGGAACCATAAACACTGCCATTGAAATTGTGGGTTTATATTTAATCCGTGATTTTACCGGCTTATCCTTCCCTATTATTCTGAAACCTGCATACATTGCAGCTATTCCTATTGGCACATTTATGAGGAAAATATAACGCCAGTTTATGGCTACGAGAAATCCACCCATTACAGGACCTATAAGAGTTCCTACGGACCATGCTATGGAACTCAGACCTATGGCTCTGCCTCTCTCACCCTTACTGAATGCGCCCAGTATTATGGGTATATCAGATGATGCCATTATTCCTGCTCCAATGCCTTCAATAAATCGAAAAAAAATCACCATACTGATACTGATAGAAATTGCAATAAGTAATGAGGAAGCAGTAAAAAGAGAAAAACCAATAATGTAAAAATTCCGGTTTCCTATCCGTTTCGTGATCTCAATTGCAGGAACAAGCATGACTGTGGTTGATATGAGATATGCGGCTATCACAAGTGTAAGGTATGATATTCCAGAATGGAAAGAATTTCCCATCTCAGGAAGTGCTAGATATACTATGGTTGAATCGATGGCAGCCA
>JAKAAU010000252.1 GCA_021802165.1 Thermoplasmata archaeon | reverse complement strand
TCGCAGACTCATCCTTGAGCACCAGAGTTTTTATTGCCTAAACATTCCAGTTTTAAGCAATTATAAGGTATTACCCTCAGTTTCCCGAGGTTATCCCTTACTCAAGGTTAGATTGTCCACGTGTTACTGAGCAGTGTGCCGGCATCTTACGATACCTTGACTCGCATGGCTTAGTCGGAACTTGATAGCGGTGGCCGCCGGCAGGATCAACCGGAGTTAATCCTACCTCCACTCTTATTAATAAGAAATTAGCGGCTTTACCTTACATATCGGAACTCATCATACGATGAGAACTTCATCTGTCCCAATCCTGGAATATAGATTTCATGAAAGCACATTGTGCATATCCATCTATTTGCTGTAGATTGGTTTTGTTGACTACTCTTCATTACTTAGCCATATTTAAGTATTTTCAATTCTATAACTTATATAATATTTGAAATAATAATTAAAAAATATATATTTTTAATCTTATTTACATGTATGATAATATTAATCTTATTTAAATTAAAGGGTTATTAAAATAAATTCATATCAAAATATATATCAACACCTATTTTTTTAAGGTTGTTAAGAAATTCAGGATAACTTTTATTTATGCTCTCACATTTCCCGAACTCTGTATCGGAACCTGCGATTACACCTGCTATTATGGCACTCATAATCATTCTGTGGTCATTATATTCAATATAGCTGGGTGATTTTATCTGGCCTTTCCTTATTTCGATGAATGATTCATTCACGGTCACATCAGCACCGAAGCTCTTGCACATATTTACTATACCGGTGAATCTGTTAGATTCTTTTGCCTGCAGCCGCTGATAATGATAAATCCTAACGCCCTCTTCAGAAAAAATTCCTATTACGGACACTATCGGGGCGAGATCCGGCGATACTGCCGCATCCAATGTAATTTTCCTGACATGTTCTGCCTTTCCTATAAATATTCCAGTACTGTCAATATTTATACATCCAGTTGCAGCATCTATCAGTTCTATTATTTTACGGTCTGGCTGTAATGACTTATAATTCAGGTTTTTAATAACAATATTGCCGGTAAAAATACCCAGTACAATAAAATATGATGCGGATGAATAATCTCCCTCAATATCTAAAGTCTTTTTACTGTATTTTTCACTTGTGATCTTGTAATTATTGCCCTCCCTGTATGTATTTACTCCGAAATTTGCAAGGCAGCTTTCTGTAATTTTTAAATAATCTGTAGATACTGTGTTATTGGCAATAAATGATCCTTCACCTTTGATTGAGTAATAGAATAACATGGAACTGACATACTGGGAGCTTACGCTACCGTCAATTTCTACTGGAATGTTACTCGCATTCTCTCCATCCACAGAATAAAATCCATCATCTTTTTTATGAAACTTTGAGCCTGCCTGCGAAAGCGCATTTACGAGTGTTTCAATAGGTCGTGTGGCCAGCGACGGCTCCCCGGTTATAGAAGTCCGGCATTTTCTGGCACATAGAAGTCCCATAGTGAGCCGGTACGATGTCCCTGATTCACCCACATATAGGTGGTCAGGGCATCTGAACTCAGGATTTATAGTCATGCTTTTTCTGTCATATTTTATTACCGCATTACATTTTTCTGCAATTTTTATTGACACAATTTCGTCATCTGAGAACGATATGTTATTCAGTTTAACAGGCTTACCGGAGAATGCAGAATAAAGTACGTATCTCTGAGTAAAACTCTTTGATGATGGTGAAAAAATAGTTCCGCCGATGCTACCTTTCTTTATTCTTATATTCATTTTCCAGATATATGAATACCTTCATTATTAAATCTACTTTTTATAACATTATACCCTTCAGATAAAAATAACTCACCGGCATTATCCATCTGTTCCTTTGACTTATAGATTCCAAAAATGGCAGGTCCCTTTCCACTTCTTCCTGCAATAAATGCACCGGTACCCAGTATTTTTTTAATTTTTTTGCTATCGCGCCCGTTATCAAAAATGCAACCGTTTAGCATCATAGCTTCATAAATTTTGCCATCATATAAAAGACTCTCAATCCTGTTATAAAAATTTGTATACTGTGAAAAGTCCATATTTCCCAGATTTATGCTTTTAATAGTTTTTTTTCCTGTACATATTATGACAAAGTCTTCACTCAACTTCTGCCTGGATAGCAATGTGAAACTCCTGTTATCGGTTATGCAGTAACCGCCATAATATGACATTGCTAGATCATCCATAGCTCCTGTTACAGATGTATTATTATAAATTGATGCTTTCGCCGCGATTTTCAAAATTTCTTCATCGGAAAAATTAATAGCATTCATTTTGAACAGCCCGAAAATAATTGATATTGCCATAGCACTACTGCTTTTAAGCCCATTACCTGGTGGAATCATACTCCTCACATTTATTCTATAATTTCCGGATATAATATACCTGTCCCTAATATAATGAACCAATTTCTCCACTTCTGGCGATGGAAAAATATCAATATCTGAAGAAGTAATCTCAGTATTCATGGGAAGTTTCAGTGAAGCAGCCGCTCCGTGTCCATTTACAAAAGCAGAAAGAACAGAAATTCCACCGTTGGTTTCAATAATCATGTACTATCATTGGATAATATTATTTTATTTTTTCATAAAAAATTGTTCTGAACTCACCATATGGCACCGAAACATCATATAATTTTTTCAGGGTTTCCATTCCCTGTCCAATGAACATATCCGTTCCATTTACAGCCTTACCTCCCTTCAATTTTACAGTCTTCAAAAAAGGAGTTTCCTGTGGATTATAAATAATATCTATACCTGTAATCCCGTTAAATATCTTCTCCTCATTAACTGCCATCCTTTTATCAGGATACATTCCAAGCGGTGTACAGTTTATTAAAATATCATATTCTTTTATATTATCGTATCCCGTGGA
>JAKAAU010000251.1 GCA_021802165.1 Thermoplasmata archaeon | reverse complement strand
GTTATATGCCTGTATTATGTCACGTTCAATAATATCATTATATAAATCCGTTAAATAATCTCTCCCTATTTTTAATGCCAGTGGAAATCCTCCAAGATCTATATATTTATTGAGAAGATTTATTAACTCTGCCTTTTTATTTGTTGAATAAACGTTGTACTTTTCTGTTTTGAATCCAAAGTAATGAAGAAACTCTGTAAAGCTGAAAGGCAGGAGGTTATAATTTATGTGCCTACCGGTTATGTGCTTTGCCAAATCCCTATCCGATAATTTTGAGTTGCTTCCGGTTATCATTACTTTCTTTTCATCAATTAATCTAGAAATAAACTTTTCCCATCCTGTTACTTCCTGAATTTCATCAAATAATATTATATCCAAATCGCCCTCAATCAAATAAATAGCTTCCAGTACATCATTGAGATTTTCTGAGGATATATTTAACCGTTCGTCGTCAAAATTAACATATCCAAATTTGTTATTTTTAAGTATGTCAAATGAAAATGTAGATTTGCCACACCTTCTCGGTCCTAATATTATAACCGCAGCCCCTAATGTTAATGAATTTATATCGAATGGCAATTCTCTCTTTATGATTTTATCATTAGATATCAAACGCATCATGCGATCTTTCTGATCCCTTAAAATATTCATAAGCTGGATAGAGTCAGCCATACCAGGTTATCTGTAATTGTTATTTAATTATTCCTATATTAGAGGAAACTTATGGCTAATGTTTCCTTTATTATAGGATGTTTTTGATATGATTGTAAGTTTCGATTTGTATCAACAATAACTAAATTATGAAATTCTTAAAACGAATAGTGGTTGATATATAACTAATAATATTTTATATTGAACCAATATTTAGCTTTTCTATAAATATCATCTCATACAGTCAGTATGTGATCCAGAATTAAGCTCCTGTTCATCGGCAATTTAGATATAGACAAACTATTAAATTGATGTGATCTCTAAATAATAATTTAAAACTCATAGTAAATGAGAAGACACAGTAATATTTACCATTCTACCGCACTGTTTCTCTAATGTTATTTTATAATACGGCAATATTCAATCTACATTTTCAGTATTTCCTTTATATTTTTCACGGTTTTGCCATAATCAAGCCACTGTAGATCCTTTTCCATATTCTTAAGTTCCGGCGCATTCAGATACACATAATATGGAAGCATAGTATATTCTATTGCTCCCAGTTTGCCTACTAGTTTTTTCATTTCACTGTAGTGTTCCATGAACTTATCTGTATTTCCAGTCTTAAGATATATAAGGCAGTAACTTCCATGTGCATATACCATCCCACCAGGATATTTGACCTGTTCCTGAGTTGCAAGTGCCAGATCAGAATATTTCAAACTGGAGGCAAAGTTACCTCTAATTGAGTTAGCTATAGACAGAGCTGCATAAGTTTTGCCGTATTCTACCGGTGCATTGAGGTAGTGATTAATCTCCAGCGATTTCTGCCCATACTCAATAGCCTTTTCCGGGTCGAACCAGCAGTAAGACTCTGCTAGATTGTTATATAATTCACCTTGCAAACCCAAAATATTGAGTTTTCTTGCCAGCTCCATGGAATTAAAATATTTTCCAATGGCATCCTCTAACATAAAATTAAACCTGTATATGTGTCCTTCAATCCTGAGTGCTTCTGCAAAAAGTACAGAATCCCTCTTCTGTTCCCCGGATATTGATTCAAGGATCGCTATTGCATCAGAAAATTTGCCCGAAAGAAAAGTGAGGTCTCCTATTTGATTCTGGGATTTAATGTAAAGTTCTTCATCCTTATTATTTTTATATTTTTTAGATATCTTCTTAAACGTGTCCAATGCATCAGGAAAATTGCCCATAACACGCAGTGTATCCGCACTGTAATAGGTCACATAATCTTTATAATTACCGAATAATGTGTTGTCTGAATTGATACTTTTAAGCATTCTAATACTATTCTCCAGCATCCCAATCCTCCTGAAATATACTGCTAAAAGGAATTGAATACGACCATCTTCCGGATGCTTTTTAATAATCTTACTGATAATATTGCCAACTATAGTCCAGTATCCGGCATCTACAAGGAATATTGATAGCTCAAGGAATTTTTCGCCGTTACTGATGCCCTGTTCCGGTATATATGAAAGAAGATTTATAACGTTGGGATAAAAAACTACTATTGAGTTATAGGGAATATCATGTTTATTATCGTCAAGGTAGTCTATCACACCTGAAAAGATTTTATTCATGATTATGGATTTGCCACTTATCGCCGGATTGTTTATTACATAATCATAAAAATTGTCATGTATTTTGTATACTCCCTCTATTTCTTCCACCTTTAAAACAAATGAATGGTCTATTATCTCCTCAAAGTTTGAAAGGGCAACCGGTATATTGAGCTCCTTTACCAGAATCTCGAAGATGTTAAAATTGAAAAAATGCAGATAGGATAATGCAGTGAATAATGTCCTTTCATCTTCTGAAAGGTGCGACAGGAATCTGGGTATAATCTCATTGGTAGGAATCATAAAATCGTATCCTGAAATGTTATTATCCTTATTTCTCAAATAAATTTCAACGCAGAGATCTAAGTATAGTGGAAGACCCTTGCTGCTTGTTATTATTGACTTTCTGATTGATTCGTCCGGAATAGGCACTGATTTAAGGAAGTAGTCTGAGTCCTGGTCGCTGAGATAATCCAGTATGTGCTGGTCAAGTATCTCATTCCACGATGGATCTTTCTGCTCCCATTTCAGATATTCCCTGCTTCCTATTACAAACAGTGTTCTTTCCGAAGAGATTACAAGCTCCTGTATGAATTCATCCGGATCGCTATTCAATAATTCAAAATCCTGCCTTTTATATATGGATTCATATGAATCCAGAAAGATGGCAAATATTGAACCCTTGCT
>JAKAAU010000250.1 GCA_021802165.1 Thermoplasmata archaeon | reverse complement strand
GGGCTGGAAGTCATTGTTGGCATAAATGATACACTGCAATCTGCACTGGAGAAACTTCTTTCGAAAAATATACCATATGCCATAGTTGTGGATGAAAATATGAAGCCTGTTGGAACCCTTTACGTAATAGATATACTGCTTCTTCCAAAGGATGCCATAGCACGTGGAAAAGTCAACCAGCTCCATCTGGAGAAGGTGGTCAATATAAACGTCAACGACGAGGTTACCGACGCTGTGAGAATATTGAAAGAGAACAATGTAAATATACTTTCCATAGTAGATAGCTCAGGAAAATGCACCGGAACAATCACTGAAAGGGAAGTTCTCTTAAAACTCGCTAGTACAGAAAAGCCTGCAGTGGATTGAATTCATTCTATATTCCTGATGCGCCTCTGGGTATTTTTCTTCTGCCTGTCCTTGAATCTGTTATACTGGTACTGTGTCATTGTACCCAAAGGTTCATAATCATTTTCCTTCTCAATAAGGGAAATCAGGGCCATCCTGTTTCCATTTACTGATAGTATTTTTCTGTCAATATCCCTGTAAGTGGAAATGGATTTTCTCATAATGATAAATGGGAGGCTGAATATTGCTATGAATATAACTATCTGTGAAGGTATGATATATGCCTCATCTGCAGGCGGCAGGTTCATTCCCAGTATATAGGTAGCCAGTATCAGGTCTGCAAGCACAACTAAAGCCCCGAATATGGTATAAAGCATACTCCCTGAACGCCCCAGTTCTTTGTTATAATATTTTTCCAGCATTAACATTTCAATTTCTTCATCATTCAGCCTTGACAAGGCGGTGCTGAATATTAGTATGCTCCAGTCACTGCCATCTGTGGCTGTGCCCAGAGCCGGACCTGCTACGTTCCTGATGTATACTTTATGATTGCTGTTGCCTGTAAGCGATGCTAGCCTCTCTGAAAGTTCTTTGCTGTATTCGTCCCCATCCCTGATCCCTCCGGGGCGCCTGAAAGTAAGGTAAAGCGGCAGTGAAAGCAATACAAGGTCTATGGGAGCCAGCAGTGCAATTGATGCGATGCTGTGTATGGTAATGAGGGCCATTATGGATTCAAACATTATAAGGGCGAAAATAAACACTATGGCCGTGTATTTTATTGCCCTATGCGTATCCTTAACTACTTTTCTCGTGGCTGAATATACTGCCCCAGTAGCAAGTGCAGTTAGCACCAGTGGAACTAGAGCCAGACTGAAAAAATTTCTTTCATGGGATGGAAGCGATAATATAAGAAAGGTAAATATGAATACAAATGCAAATGTTGCACCCAGTATCAGTGCATATCTTTTCCTGCTCATAAATTGAACCATAAATAAGGAACTCATAAATATATAATATTTTTTGCATTTATTTTTCACAGCATTATCGAAAATTGGAGGGTGATTGCTGAAAAGTATCGTTCTGGCAGGAGTCTTGTTTTCTACTTCCTGGGTTAGGCATCAGTATAATAAATATTCATATAGCCTATAAAATTAAGAAATTTCCTGTCAAAATTTTAGATTATTTTTTCAACTGTATTGCTTATCAGGCAGATCTTCTATGAAAGAAGCAAGGTTTACACAAACACTGTAGAATTCCCTGCCTTTCTCAGTAAATGAATAGTTAACCCTTACAGGCTTTTCCGGTATGATGACCCTTTCCAGCAATCCGTATTTTTCCAGAATCGATAATGTAGTCGATAGGCTGGTGTTATTTATTCCCTTTACCTCATTTTTTATTCTGTTGAAGCCTGCGCCGTTGAATTTTCCAATTGCTATTACCACCGGCACTGTCCACTGTCTCATTATTTCTGAGTATTTTCTGGCGTATTCCTTTCCTGTCCCGATTTCCTTTAACTCTAGGTAGGTCAATTTGAATTCACCTGGTATATTTTATATAACTTTCTGATATATAAATATGTATTGCATTATAGAAACATGGAAGGAATAGAAGCATTGAATCAAAATATGGTAGATATAGCAGAGAAAGCCAGCAGGGCAGTTGTAAGCATCAACAGTACCCTGAAGATGCATTCCTATGGTTATGGAATTGCTCCAGTGAAGGGTTCCGGTTCAGGTTTCATAATAACTCCTGATGGATATGTGCTTACCAACAACCATGTGGTTGAAGGTTCTGAGGAGGTTGAGGTAATACTCAGCGATGGAAGCAGATACACTGGAACCGTGGCAGGAAGGGATCCGCAGACCGACGTGGCCATAGTAAAAATTCAGGGGAGTGGATTCCCCGTTCTTGAACTCGGTGACTCTGAGGCAATAAAAACAGGTTCACTGGTACTTGCAATAGGCAATGCCCTTGGGCTTCCTGGTGGCCATACAGTATCCATGGGCGTTATAAGTGCAAAGAACAGGCCCATGCCATGGGCAGATTTTATCTTCGAGGGTTTGCTTCAAACCGATGCAGCAATTAATCCCGGAAACAGTGGCGGCCCACTGGTGGATATGTCCGGCAGGGCTGTGGGGATAAATACAGCAATAATTGCCCAGGCAAATGGAATAGGATTTTCCATTCCGGTAAATACTGTAAAAAAGGAATTGCATGACATGATATCAACCGGCAGGGTCAACAGGCAGTACATAGGCATCTCAGGAATGGAGGTGAACAGCAGCATTGCCAGAAGGTATGGCACAGAAGCAGATCATGGAGTTATGGTTGCAAGGATTGACCCGGATTCGCCCGCATACAGTTCAGGTCTCAGGCCCGGGGATGTCATAATAGAATTCGGTGGAAAACCAGTAAATTCAATGCGTGACCTCATAAAGCATGTATCTGAGATGTCCGGCAGCAGCGATGCGGTATTCATGAGGGGCAGAACCAGGTATAAAACCACCATAACCATGAAAAATAAAAAGGGAAAGAAGGTATTTATCACTGACTGATCTTATAATTTTAATTTATTTTCTATTAAACTTTTTATA
>JAKAAU010000249.1 GCA_021802165.1 Thermoplasmata archaeon | reverse complement strand
TTATACAATGTCCGCATATACACTGTATTATAATTCTAGTGTAATTCATTACAATACTGCAAATAATGATACTGCCAGATTCAATATGACAGAGCGTATAACATTCATTTCCTCTGTTATTCTTCAAAGTGCAGTCCCATTACATGATAATTCATCAGTTGCAAACTCAACACTCACAGTCAAAGGGGGAGTTTTCTCTGTACCTTCCTTATCCGTTAACAGTAATTTAACAGGGACTTACTATAAATATGAGGTACCCTCTGGTTTTTATAATTTTGCTTAAAGTAATGCTCATTACGTTTCAAAAAATTTTGGCGTTGATGTAACAGGAAACAGTACAGTAAATAAAACAATTGACCCTTATTTAATATCCATAAATATAAGGAATAATACCGGGAATACATTTAATTATACACTTGGTAGCACATTTTATAGTGGTAATGGCATACACATGGCTACTTCAGGCATAACCACCCTATTAGTGTTCCATGACGGTAAAATAGTATACGACAATACAATACTCCTAACCAGTGCAAATCCATACTACCAGCTTAACCTTACTATTAGCAACAAAAATCTTACATTTAACGGCATTGAAACGGATTCGACAAATCTTTCCATTGTATATTCAGGCAATGTAACTTCTAACTTTTATATTGCATCCCTCGAATTTGAAAACTTTAGCACATCTGCCACTAACGGAATGATAATTATTTCCGGTGCTGCGAGTGGAAGCTACCCCCTAGACAGTGGATTATATACATACAATATGTCACAATCCCTTCCAACATCAGCGGGCAACCTCACAATAAAACTCGTTTATGATAATGATTCTAAGGTAAGCACAGATGGGCGTATGACTGTAGAGGTATATGGTTACAATATATCCACACTAGGAAATTATATTACGGAGTGATTTTTATTGCTATTCAAAAAGAATGTACAGAAAACAGAGAAAATTGAAGAGAAGACTAAAACTGTGTTGAAAATAAAAACAGTTGACGATATACCTGTAATAAAGGAAATGAGGAAGAAGATAGGGAATGGGGAACGAAAGGAAGCAATAATATACGGGTACACAAACCTGAAAAATGATTATACCAGATTTTACGGTTGCCAGAAATATTCATCAAACCGGGATTTTATCCTCTCAGAAATAAGCCATTTTGATATAGTTCCGGATCGTACTGAATTCAGTACGGATAATTTTACCATCAAAAATTTAATAGAAAATTCAATATACAATAAAGAGGAAACAGATGCTACTCCAGATAATGCTGGTAAAACGGATAGCGTGGAAAAGACTACCCGTTTTTTTGCAATAAAAAAAATAGCATTGTTTTATTTTAACTACTATGAAATTGCCCGTTTTGGTGATTATAACTGGGATGCGCTGGATGAAAAGGAGATAATAGACCCGGTCAAAGACGCATATAATTATATGGATATAATGAAATTGTTTTACGGTGGTGAACCTCATGGGGATTAATATAATTGGTCTTTTTCTTGATTACCGTACCAGCTTCAAATTTTTCTATCCTGTGGTTGTTCTACTTTTCCTTACCCTGGTTGTGACATTTCATTCCAGGAAATATAAAAATAAGGAAATGGACGAAATTATCCGTGATGCAAACCTGAAAATTGAAGATACACATTTCCTGAAAGAACTTAAACTCATAAAATCAGGGGATTTCTCTTCTTACCTGATGGAAATAGATAATGATATGTCCCATGTAACGCTTCTATTAAAGCACTATAAACTTATGGTGAGAAAATATCATAAATATAACGCCAAAAGCAAAAACTCTTCTAGGATTATGAGAAAACATGCTGCTAAAATGAAGGATGCATATCTTCAGTATATTTTAGATGACTATGAATCGATTAAGAAAATAAAAATGAATATGATAAATACGGAGGTGTACGATGAATGGAAGAAACAGAAAATATAAGGGATACAATAATTGATATGGAAACATCCATAGGAAATACGGTAATAGGTTCTTCGAGAATAGTCCGCTTTATGCTTATTTCTCTATTTACAAATAACCACATACTTATGGAAAGTGTTCCGGGGCTTGCCAAAACAATGCTTGCATCAGAATTCTCCAAGCATCTTGGCTTGCAATTCAAGAGAATACAGTTTACCCCTGATATGCTCCCCTCAGACGTAACAGGGAATATGGTTTTTAACCCCGAAACAAGGAAAATGGAATTCAGGGAAGGCCCTGTATTTTCAAACATTGTCCTGGCAGATGAAATAAACAGGACACCACCAAAGGTCCAATCTGCCCTGCTTGAAGCCATGGAAGAAAAGCAGGTATCAGTATACGGGCTCACAACAAAACTACCATCACCATTTCTTGTAATTGCAACCCAGAACCCCATAGAGCAGGAAGGCACATTTCCCCTTGCAGAAGCCTTGATGGACAGATTCCTGTTCAGGTACTATATTGATTACCCTGATAGGGAAGACGAGATAAAAATTTTAAAATCTATTTACAGAAACGCAGCTAAAAAATATAATACCCTGGATTCAGCCACTATACTGCATTACCGGAATTTAGTAAACGAAGTTTATGTTAATGAAGAAATAATAGAATACATTATAAATATAATCAGGAAAAGCAGGGAATCAGATATGGTATACCTGGGTGCCAGTACACGTACTGCAGTGAAATACCTTAATGCTGCAAGGGCAAATGCTATGCTAAGCGGGAGGAAATACGTTATTCCTGAGGACGTAATCTTTATTGCCCGGGAAATCCTAAACCATCGCCTTATTATGCGCCCTGAGGCACTTATAGATTCAGAGGCAGATTACAGAAAAATTATATACAATGTCATAGATTCAATAATAAATTCTGTAGAGGCACCACAATGATCCGGAAGGCAGGTTATGCTATACTGGCTGTATTGACATACGGAATACTTGAATCAG
>JAKAAU010000248.1 GCA_021802165.1 Thermoplasmata archaeon | reverse complement strand
ACTTATAATAGGAATTTACGGTTATTTATATAAATTATATGTATTACATTTATAACTCCATTGTGCATATATATACAACAGTTCATTTATTCCTTATGTTTCTCGGAACAATACCTTTATTGCACCTGTGCCAGAAGTTATATATTTGCAATGCGGCATTTATTTATAATGCAATATTTTTATATTATATTTAAATAAAATAAATATTTATATACATGTTAATAATATACAGATAACAACCAATGGTTGTTAACTAAGGTGATATAAATGAATGGAAGAAGAGATGATGACTGGGATGATATATTTAACGACATGTATGATGAATTTGGCTTTGACATGAAGAAAATAAACAGGGAAATTGCCAGATTCTGGGAATCCATCATGAAAGGAGAACCGAACAGCAAAATCATGGGCCCATATGTATACGGATTCAGTTACAAGATGGGGCCAGATGGGAAACCTGTTTTCCAGGAATTCGGCAATGTGCCAAGAAATGGAATAGGGCCAAAAGCAGAGCCACAGGGAGGGTTCAGGGAGCCACTTACAGACATAAACGAAGACAAAGAAAATGTATACATCACATATGAATTGCCCGGTGTCGAGAAAAATGATATTGACCTGGTAGTAAACGAGAACAACATAGAACTTAAGGTGGACAAGGGGTCAAGGAAATATTATAAAAACATAGAATTCGACAGGGAAGTCGATATAAACAGTGTTATAGCTAAATTTACCAATGGCGTCCTGGATATAACAATTAAAAAATTAAACAATAAAAGTACCGGCAGGGCAGTAAAAATCGATTAAATATATTTTTAATATTTTATGGTGTTTACATGGACGATGATTTATGGTCTATTTTAATTGCACTGGAAAACAATACCAGGAGAGAAATGCTAAAAACACTGGCAAATTATAATTCCTATGGGCTCGAATTAAGCAGGATGATAGGGGTTTCACAGCAGGCCATCAATAAACAGCTTGAAATTCTGGAAAAACTTGGATTGATATGTACAGATGGAAGCATACCATCAACCATGGGGCCACCGCGGAAAGTTTACAGGTCAATGGGATTCTGAACCATAATTATAGATTATTCAAAAAATTTTATGAAAATTAAGAAAATGGATATTGATTATGGAGACGAAAATATTGAAGGGAATAATTCTGATCTTGTCAATAAATTAAATAATTTAAATGGTGAAATAGACAAAATCGACAGGGAAAGAAATTTGCTGTCATCGAAAAAGGATGCAATAATAGGCATGTTAAAGGAGAGAGCCTCGGGCTTTGACAATTTCTACAGAAAGGTAATATACGGATATCTTGAAACTATGGATATATCAATTGTGGCTCACAATATGGGGATTCCTGAGGAGCTTGTTAAAGGGATTGTGGATAAATTTTTGCAGGGATAATAAAATTCATTTCATAACATGAGTGGGTTAAAAGTTATATATATTTCATAAATATGCAAATATGAAAGTATCGTTTAAGTTTGATAGTGATGTTGGGTTTATTTCAGATGATGGGAAGAGAGAAACTAAATTCAAAAATTCTATAGTAGGCAATGACGAATACCATTCACCTACAGAGCTCCTGCTTCTGGCAATGGGTGGATGCAGCAGTGATGATGTGCTCAATATCTTAAAAAAGATGAAAAAGGAAATTAAGAGTTATAGATGTGAGGTTACAGGAGAAAAAAGGGATACTGATCCAAAACTTTTAAAATATGGGGAAATACATTACATATTTGAAGGGGATATGGATCCGGAATCTGTGAAAAAGGCAATAGATCTGTCTCTGGAAAAATATTGCTCGGTATCGCTCACCGTGAAAGGCGCAGGTATTCCTGTTTCCTATTATTATACAATAAATGGGCAGGATTACCGCTAATTTTTTAATCCATTTCCGGTAAGTACAAGAAGCGACGACCCTTCAAAATTGAATTTTCTGTATGCTGCGAATACAGTAGCCGAACTGTATTCTGCATAAAACCCTTTCAATGCAAGCTCTTTTCTTGCTGTTATTATTTCATTTTCGGATACAGAAATGCACCTGTTGCCATCATTCATAATTTTAATCATTTTATTCATCAGTACAGGGCGTTTTGCTACTAGAGCATCGGCTATGGATGAAAGGTTATTGTCAGGATCATATTTTTCTCCGTTTATGAATGAGCATACAGGCGAAATATTCTCCGGCTGGACACCAACTATTACAGGCACTTTACTTATTTCTCCGGAATTATAAAGATGGGTTAAGCCGCTATATAGCCCTGAAAGCAATGTGCCTGCTGATATTGGTACGAATATATTGTCAGGCATTTTGCCCTGAAGGAATATTTCATAGGCAAGTGTCCTGATGCCATCCCTGAATTCCGGGTTTAATATATGGGAAGCATAGAATCCTTCCGCATGTTCTGCTTCTTCCTGCACATGGTCCCTTGATCCATCTACCTTGATTATATGAGCCCCATAACTTTCAATCTGTTTCAGTTTGGCCGGATTTGCATTTGAAGGAACGTAAATATTAGTTTTAAAGCCTGCACTTATTCCATATGCCGCTATTGAAGAACCTGCATTCCCGGAAGAATCTTCATTGATCATTTCTATATTAAGTTCATTTCTCCTTGATGATATATAGGAAATCAGATTTCTTGTACCACGATCCTTGTATGAATAAGTTGGTGAAAAGTAATCCAGTTTAAATGAAAGATCATTATTAATTTTGACAACCGGTGTCCTGACTTCGCCCAGGGTCACCCATCTGGAGATATAATCAAAATTTTTATCTATATCATCGTAAAATTTTCCTTCAGGAACAATCTCAAATGGTTCATTGCATTGCCTGCATCTTAACTCGTGCTCGAGCCGTGGATGGCCGTTAAAACAAACTGTACGCATAAAAATAAGAATACAATTAAAAATAAAATACTATGCAAAAAAATTAAAGGG
>JAKAAU010000247.1 GCA_021802165.1 Thermoplasmata archaeon | reverse complement strand
GCCATCATAGGATACATCAATGGCTGCATAATTGTCAACCACCTCCACGTCTTCAAAGGATGCAAACTTTCCTATGCTTTCCTGCTCTTTCTGCAGTTTAATAAGGGGATAATCTGTCCTGAAATCAGAAAAGAAGCGTTCATTAAAATTATCCACCATACCATCCGATATTATAATACCGTCTTTCCTCAATCTTCTCTCCTTCTCTTCAACTCCGAGTGCATATTTTCCTATTCTCCTGTCAGTATGAACTACCCTGTAGCATGGAATTCCTTCAGGGTCGGAATTTACAGACAGCATATAGCCGACAGCTCTTGCGGCCTTTATATCTCCCAGTGCCCTGGCAAGTTCTCCGTAAGTTGTAATATATCCATCCGGTATCTGCTTCACCAGGTTGTAAAAATATTCGTAGAGATTCATATGTGTATATTTTAATTGCATGGGCTTTCATGCACCCTATCTATAAATTCTTATTGAAATATAATAATTCATGTAAAGAATTATTTACTCATAAACTTTATATTTTAAGCATCAATTACCCTATCAATGTTTGAATCTTTCTTCTATAAGGTTGGAAAATATGTCAGAAAGAATAAGAAAAAGGTACTTGTATTCTGGATTATTGCCTTTTTGCTCATGGCATATCCGGCAACCCTGATATTTACCGATACTTCCTATAATCTTACCAATTCCCTTGTAACAAAAAATTCACAATCTTCAAAAGCCAATGATATACTTACCTCACAGTTCAACAGTTCTTCAGATCCTTCAATAATCATTGTATCCAACAATACCTCAATTGATAACCTGACAATTAGCAGGGATATGATAGAATTCCAGCATTCCATGTCAGCCTACCTTAAAAGCATAAATGTAGGTTATAATGGAACTACCAGCATTTTCACTGTTGAAAATAAGACCTTAACCAGGTATTCAAATAGTACATATAAACTGGAAAATGCAACTGAATTTTTAATTAAGTACACTACACAAAATTTGAGTATGTCTCATAATATAACACTTGCAATAAAAAATATAACACAAACCTCACCATACGAATCTTCGTTTAAAACTATACTTGGTGAACTTTTCCCTGAATCTGTTTCCAACATAACACTTTTCGAACAAAATGTATTTAAATTTGTAACAACTATAAACTATACAATAGTTCCATTTTTAAAAGATAAACTACGCTTTAATAGTGCTGTTGAAAACTACACTGTAAGCCTGGTAAATTCCAGCCAGATATACTTAATCAACAATGCGAAACCTCTGGCAAATCCGCTTATAAAGATTAATGTTCCTTATTTTTCAAATTATCTCTACTCGCTTTATAATAATTCTGGTTCAAATTATACTGCCTTTGTAAGTTCAATAATGAATAATACAACATATAACCAGTATCCAGTGCTTCCATCCTCTTATGCATCTTCTTCACTTATAAATCCCGGAAATTCCACACTTATAATGATATTTGATTATAAGACAAACATTACCGCTGCACAGCAGTCACACATAGAATCCATGGAAAAAACATACAGCTCAAAAATTTCTAACAGCTCATATTATCTTGCAGGATCAACAGTTGCTAATAACCAGCTTGCAAACGAATCCATACATGGCCTTATTATCGCCCTGATAATCGGTATAATAATATCTATCTTCATAGTTGGTATATTCTTCAGGTCCCCGGTGGCGGCCTTCCTTCCATTCCTGATATTTGTGTTTTCATCTGTTATAGCAGCAGGAATAAACGGGCTTCTTTATAAGTATGTGTTCCATACTACAATTTCATTTATAACGCCCACGCTGTTACTTATATTAATTCTTGGTATAGCTTCAGATTATTCTGTTTACATCCTGGCAAGATACCGTAGCGAGGTAAGGGCAAAAAATCCGGATGCGATTCTAGAATCCTCTAAATGGGCCGGGCATGCGGTATTTACATCCGGAACCACGGTGGCTATTTCCTATCTTATACTGTGGATATCAAATATACCCATATTCAGTGACGCAGGCCTTACCAATGCAATAGCAGCTGTGGTAACGATCATACTTGGCAATACATTTTTGATCGCCATACTGGCACAGTGGGGAAAGAAAGCATACTGGCCACATAAACTTGAAGAAAGCAAGAAGCTTCCCTTCGAAAGATCAATGGAGAAGGTCGCACATGCTGCACTCAATAACAAGAAAAAAATAATAGTGATACTTCTCATAGTGGCACTGGGCGCGCTTTTCATATATTCGACAACACCAACAAACATGGATGTCTTTGAACTAATACCTGCAAGCAGTGGTGTTCAGGCAACAACTGTAATAAACAGTTCTCTGCATTATGATTTATTCGATCCGGCATATGTCATGGTTAATTTCACTTCTCCGATTATGTATACAAACAGCACGGGAGCCCTGCAGTTCAACAGTACTGAATATAACCAGACTCTGGCTATGGAGGACAATTTAAAGGATTCTCCATATGTGCACAGCATTTCTGGTCCCGGGTACCCATATGAGAAAAAGGTAAATTACACAGACCTGCAATCACCAATTTATGGCAATGAATATAAAACTCAGACAGCCACATATATAGGGCATAATAACAAATCAGTGGAAATAGTAGTTTACCTTTCCAATGTTGCATGGAGCAACCCCTCAGCAAATTTTGTGAACAAGATGCCATCCATAGTATCCAACGTAGCCGGGCCCTCCGATTACAAGGCATATGTGGGCGGTACCACAGAATATCTTAACAATGCATATTCCTTCACATCCCATTCATTTGACAACATGGTTCCAATTCTGGGAATAACAATATTTATAATACTGCTTATACAGCTTGCATCGGCACTAACACCTGTAAGGTTAATACTCATGGTTATGGCGGCGGTCATGATGGCCCTTTCAATTACATACATTATATTCTACTATATTCTGCACCTGCCGGTAATAATATTCCTCCCACTGTTTGTCTTCATTACACTGCTGGCTGTG
>JAKAAU010000246.1 GCA_021802165.1 Thermoplasmata archaeon | reverse complement strand
GCACAAGGGTTCTCTGGGCATGTGTGTCATTTTCCACCGAACGGTGAAGTGATTTAATTATTTCGGATTTAGGGGTATTTCCATGAAAATTTAAAATGAAATCCCCCAGGCCAACCTCTTCCAGCCTCCTTTTTACCACTTCAATAGCTGCATTTTTCTCACTAACAAATAATACGCTTTTATTATTTTTCATTGAATCCGCTATGATATTCGCAATGGTCTGGCTCTTGCCTGTTCCAGGAGGGCCGTTAAGAATAAAACTCGAGCCGCTTCTGGCTGCATATATAGCCATAAGCTGGCTTGAATCGGCATCCATAACTGTATTGATATTATAATCTATTTCAGCCGGCATTTTATCGTTAAGTTTCTTAATTACCTCAAAGTCCCCGGCGAGTGCTCTTGTCAGGTCGTTCTTTTTTATTGCGTCGTGGTTTCCTTTAATATCATTATAAATGGTGTTATTTGTGAATGAGACTATGCCAAGATAGGAATTCCTCCCAACTGTCCATTTAGAATCCTTTACCGTGAGCCTGAAAGTTTTGATTGCTTCAGACAGGTTAAGGTTATCATCAAAGTTGAAATCAAACTTTATACCGAACTGTTCCAGTTTTTCCCTGAGAACCGGATTAAAAAATATATCGCCTTCCATGGATTCTATTGAATAGTTATTATACATTTTCCTGTTAAGCGTGACAGGGACAAAGAAAAGCTGTGTTTCCACCTCTTTACCATTTTCATCGCTCCATTTGAGGACACCGAATGATATATACAGTACATTTGAACCGTGTTCCTTTAATGACGCATTAGCCTGGTAAAACAAATTACCTAAAGATTTCGATATATCTTCATTCTTCGAAAATATGAGCTCGTCTTTCTTCCTGTTTTCCTCTGCGCCTGAGAGGTGTATTTTCATTTTTTTGTCCTTGTTAACAAGGTCATCAAAGAGGAATAACATTGATGGCGTAGTTATTTTAAGAAATGATTCTGGATTAAAATAAAGCAGCCTGTTGTTTTTTGATGTGTCTATAACATCTTTTTCCCATTTTTTAATACTCTCGTCTATATCTATATCCATTAAAGGTCTTATCTTAATAAAGAAAAGTATATATTAATTTTCGTGTGCTATTGTCAAATCAGTTTTTACTTAAAAAATAGAATATTTTTCCCAGAATATCACGGGGATTTTTATAAAAAAAGACTCACAAAATCAAAATATGTCAGCTTATCTGTTCAGATTTCAGTTTCTAATAGATATTATTAAATTGAACATTCCTCAGGCCTTTGTTATCTGTATAAATGATTCATATTCATATGCGGAGTTTATGTATCTATGGGACTATTGTTTTTAAAGGTGGCTTTAACTTATCTGAGAAACTATAATCCCGATTCAGGCTTCCGGATAATCTATATTGACCTTAGCCGTCTCAATTCCATAGTGGTGCCATACTATAGCTGCTATGAATCCAAGTAGCCACAGGCCTACATTTATGATTATAAACACTCTAATTGAGACATTGCTTGTAAGATACACAAGCAAGGGATATACAATCATAGGTGCAAGCCTTACGGTACCCATAAAAATTCCACGTATCCGTGTTGGCGAGAGTTCCGGCTCCAGGGTAGTTCTTGAAGCCCAGGCAAATTCACTCATCATCATATTAAAAAACAGAAGCGGGTAGAATATCAAAACGTTATTGAGAAGTGGAATAACGAGGAAAATAGCAACAGTTGATATAAACCCAAGCCCGTATGAATATAATGTATATTTTTTCCTTCCCCTTGTAATAAGCGGTGCAGCAATAAATCCTGCAACAGAGGCACCTAGAAGTGCAACGAATATAATCATGTCGTCCGTAAAAACTCCGGGAAATTCATACGGCCCTATTATATATGCCATAAGCCCGAACGTTGTATACTGTGAGATTGCCATAGCCATAAGCACGGAAAGGGTCAATGTGTAGGATGGTTTTTTAACAGTTTCCCCGGCAGAATCTATATAAAGGCTGGATCTGGTTTTTATTGAATTTTCGACTTTTCCATGGATATTTTCCCATTTGAACGATTCCGGCAAGGATAGCCGGGAAAATATCATTACAATAATCAGAAAAGATGCCGCTAAAAGCAGTACAACCCTATCTGCAAAGGAAGTTACCAGAACCAGGAAAAGCCCTGCAATTATGGCACTTCCAATATTGTCAAAATCAGATATTATTGTTAGCCATTTTGCTCTCTGGGATATTGGGGAATCCTCAGAAACGAGGGAAAGGGAAGGAATTTCTTCTCCACCAACCCCGAATTCAGCAAGCATAAGCCCTATAATAAGAGGGATAAATGTATAGCTTAAAGATATTATTACAATGCCGATGCCATACATAATCATGGTGATTAAAAAAATCTTCTTTCTTCCAATACGATCTGTGAGTATCCCCATTGTAAAGTTTCCGAAGGGCACAAACAATGGGCCTATGAGAAGAACAAGAACCTTATAACTATGTGGAAGAACACCTATGATGGAACCAGCCGCAGCCAGTGGCCCCAATGTAGCGACTATGCCCCAGAAAGTAAGTCCGGATGCGCTTGACATTAACATGAAGCGCTGCTTCGAACTTAGCGTATTATACACCTTTCATTTATAAACTGTTTATTCGTATCCATCTCCCTCCGCCGGTATTGTCCGGATCAGGTTGCACGGGTCGATCCTTATCCTCTCAGCATTTTAGCTCCCCGGTATAACTCTATTTTTAGAAAATATAAATATTTATCCATTGATACTAGGGTAATTATATTCCATTAACTAATTATTTTTTATACCATTTTATAGTATATAGGTTGTGTATGTAATTTTGTGTAAATATAAACCCCCTGTTATCAATGAATTTAATCATTAAATAACAGGGAAGGATACCTCTTTTGATCAGGGAGGTAATAAAATATGGAAAATACAGATATAAACATATCGGCTCTTGATAATGTAGATATAGATAAAATACTGAAGCAAACAATAAAAGAGA
>JAKAAU010000245.1 GCA_021802165.1 Thermoplasmata archaeon | reverse complement strand
GGAGCCCTGCAATTCAACCCTCCTGAGCAGGGTGTAAGCTATATTTACCGATAATTCCTGCAATATTAGCAATAGCTAAAACCAGAGATAGTTGCTGCCTTTACCTTCCTTTTATTATTTCTCTTCTGCAACTGCATGAGGCAAAATCACATGATTTTATTGCGAATTCCGGGCACATGTCCAGTATCTCCGGAGTCTTTCTGGCAACAGCAGTTTCAATATTTTCTATAGATGTCCGGCATGCTGAAATAATCCTATCTATGTCAAACTTCACCTCGTGCACTTTTATAGTTTTTTCAAGTTTCGGATATACCACTACTATGAGGCCTTCTTTTATATTTCTCCTTGCGCATGTAATTGCCAGCTCTGAATAATATGTGTCAGGGATATTGTTCGTATATTTTGAATTGTTTATCTTTAATAAATATGGAACTATTGTATTTTCGTCATATATATTTTTGATAATGTATCTGTCATCACCGTAGAGTGGCAGGGTTGATACCTTATTGATGTTTGCTTTTTCGGTTCCGCTTACATTCAGTATTGAGCTGTCTATGGAACCCAGGACAAAAAATTTTATATTATTCTTTTCATAATAGGAGTCGGGTATCTGGCCGCTACTTCCTGCATTTCTGGAATCGCCGGTAATTTTGTGGTAATATTTTCTCTGGTATATAAGATCATAAAACCTCAGGTCTATAGTACTTTTGCCATGTTCATATATCTCCTGAAGCCTGGATTCCATGCCATAGTCTTCTTCTACTTTTGCCACATTGCTTATCCATGAGGAATCACTGTGCCGGAGTGAATGGCAGGGGCATACCTGTGCCTCTGAAAACTGGCAGCCGTAACCAAAATATGAACACCGTGGGAAATCTCCAATATCTCCATTTTCCATAGCTCTGGTGATAAGGGAAAAACGGTAAACCATTTCATCTTCTATTATTGCCCTGTCATGTACTGAAACTTTGTAAACATAAAATTTTTCATCTGAAAAGAAAACGAGGTAATTGTCCTCTGTGAAATTTTTATTCATTGCAGCATAGAAAAGCAACTGCTCAAGATCAGAGCTGTAAACGCTGTATATGCTTTCAAGGTCTATCATGTCAACATGCTTTGTCTTGAATTCAACAATAGAATTATAGAGCATAAAATCTGCCCTCCCAACAACGTTTAATCCTATGTCAGCACCGGTCAATATAACTTCAGACCCGGAAAAGCCGGGCAACTGTTCAAACCATTGCCTGGCAAGAAAATGTATTTCCTCCCCATTTTTCATTCTGGCTTCAACGTTTTCTGGCAGCGGGATCTCTGGATATTTTCTTGTAAAATATGACCTTACAGGGTTTATAAGGTCTGTAACATAAAGATATTCGGGAATATCGAAATTTTTTATCTTTATCCTATCTTCCAGTACACGTGAAATGTATGTATTTTCAGTATCACTGAGGATAGAATATTTAACTTCCCTTAAAAATGACATTATAATACATTGTTCCGGGCTTAAAAAAATTTTGTTTATAGTATAGAAAACTTATTTTCCCGTTTTTTCAGCATTTTCAACGATGCAATGTTTTCCAGGACTTCGCTGAGGTTAACATCTTCAACGTTCAAATTATAGTTTTCTACTAATTTTTCCTCGAGTTTTTCTACATCAATAGGGTCTTCCATAAATTTCTTGGAAAGGTTATATGTATCTTCATAAACGTTCCAGGGGAATATAAACCATGCCCACTGTTCCTTTGAAAGCCCTTTTCCGTAGTAATCTGGAGTGTAATTAGAACCGTTTACATAAAGCATTGAAGTTGTTTTTACCGTTGCTGGATTAAGGGATTTAATATAATTGTATGAGAGTTTCATGCTTTCTCCAGTATCTGTTATATCGTCTACTATGAGAACTTTCTTTCCAGTAATATCATAGTTCAGTTTTTCCTTCAAAACAGCCTTTCCATCCATTGTAGCCGTCAATCCCCAGTGCTCGGTCTTAATTGACAGTAAATCTTTTTTGAAAAGGTAATCTGCAACCATTCTTGAAGGGACAAGGCCGCCACGTGCAATGCCTATAATTATGTCGGGATTATAATTATCCTCTATGACCATTTTCATTATTCCCTTTGTCCATTCTTCTATTTCGTTCCATGAAACATATGTAGCCTTGAATTCCATTTCTATCTATAGATAAGTGGTTATTATTATTTTAAAGTTCTTTAAGTGACATCTCCTCGTGCAATGACAGTAGATAAAAAATATATCAGTATGAAAATTATCTGGCATGAACTCCCCTGTCATAACGGCAAAAAACACTCTAGACAGAGTATAAGGCAGTTATACTTATATCCACGAATACACCTATACAACATATGGTTTCACGCGAAGACTTATTCAGAAACCAGGATAATTGCAGGTAACCTCTGGATATTTATAACCTTAATAATGATCAAAGCAAATTCATTCTCCACCAATCCTGTTCAGTCAAACAGGCATCCTGAGGTGATTTTTGATCTGCTGTTTCAGAAGAGGATTTTCTGCTCAAAAATGTTAAAATTTTGCCGGATATAATTGCCTTCTCATTTTCATAAATAGCCGGAAATATAAATATATTTGAATCAATGTAGAAAATCTCGGTCACACTCCCTATCCAATATTTTATTTATATCTATATTATTTTTCAATTTCTTAGAATATGTGGCCGCATAATAAGTAAAGTAACTTTCAGTTGCTGGTTTCGATTTTTTAATAACTATGCAATCATCATTTAATGATACTATGACTTCTGTATTCTCTTTTATCCCGGTTATAGTCCTGATTTCTTTCGGGATAACGATCTGCCCCTCGGCCCTATCTTCATTTTTATCTCCATAATAGTTATGTGTATAATATTTATTTATACTTTATTATATTGAATTTAGAAAAATAAATGGTATGGCTAGCCATAAGTTCTGGAATAACCGGTGACTGTATAAACCAGTCAACCCCTATGATAAACACAAAAACCAGTATGGGATTAGTTTCTTAA
>JAKAAU010000244.1 GCA_021802165.1 Thermoplasmata archaeon | reverse complement strand
ACTGATCTGGAAAGGTATCTGTAAGAATATTACGACAAAAAAATGATAGAGGTAATGGAAATATCTGACTCAATAAGATCAATGAAATCAGATATATCCTCTGGCAGGGAAGATTTCAGAAAATTTATTACAAAGGTTGTAACAGAACTGAAGAAAATAATTATCTCAAAAAATATAAAAAGGGTTGCAATAGACCCTATTACACTTCTATTAATTCCTGATGATGATTATATAAATTTAATGTTAAACAGCCTTGCTTTAAGTGGGGTAACAGTGATTGTCACATCAGGATTAAGAAACAGTGAACTGAGTATGTTTGGAATTGAGGAGTATTACGCTACCGGCATAATAAAGTTAAATTACACCTCAAGCAACGAAGGCATACTCAGGTCAATGAATATAGTAAAGATGCGTGGGACAGTATTTGACTCAAATCCATTTTATTTCCAGATAACCTCAGACGGTATAAAAACTGTCCAGCATGTAAACACAGTGGACAGAGACGCTTCAGACGATAATATTTTTAGAAACATCAGGTGATCAACCTGGGTAAATATACAGTAACTGTTGTAAATATTATGACAATAGTATCCATAATTTTCATTTTTATCGGAATAATGGCCTCACTTTATGCTGCCATTATATTAAAACATGGGACGTTTTTAGAATATTTCTTTACACTGTGGTTCTGGATTGCAAGCGTGTTTTTTGGGATTCAGAGTGTAACGTATTTTTTATCATTCAAGAAGAGCGAAAGTGTTTATAAGCCCAGCATCCAGTATGGATACATAAATGGGCTGAGAGACAGGGTTGCTGTGCTTGTGCCAGTTTTCAATGAAGAGCCAGAAATGGTAAGAACAAATTTAATAGCTATTTCCTCAAATGTAGGGCAGAATGCAGATGTTTATGTTCTGGATGATTCTACAACTGGAGACACCGGTTATATTGCAGAATTAAGCCAGAGGCTGGGAATGAAATATGTTCACAGGGATAACAGAAGAGGATATAAAGCAGGTGCCCTTAATGACGTTCTTAAAGATTTAAAGGAACCATATGCCTGTGTCCTGGATATAGACCAGATGCCTGCACCAGATTTTTTAAGGGAAACTACTGCACTTCTTGATAGAAATCCCAATATAGGGTTCGTACAGGTACCACAGGTTTATTCAAATGCCGACTCAAGTGTATTAGCTGAGATTGCCCAGGCACAGCAGTTTATTTTCTATGAAATACTTACAGAGGGAAAGAGTGTTAAGGGCACACTTTTTTCATGTGGGACAAATGTGGTATACAGGATGGAGGCATTAAGATCTGTCAACTTTTTTGATGAAAGCAGCATTGTTGAGGATATTGCCACAACTGTGAATATGGCAATAAATGGATGGCTGGGAATGTATTTCAACAAGAAACTGGTTTATGGCAGAGCCCCTGTAACCATGCAGGGGTATGTAAATCAGCAATGGAGATGGATGTCCGGGTCTCTCCAGCTTATGCCAAAAATACTGAAAAAAATTATTATGAGTAAAAAATTCCCATGGCGCCAAAAGGTTGACTGGTTTGCAACCACAACATGGTATACATTTGGCTGGTTTTATCTTATATTCCTGATCTCGCCTATTCTGGACATGGCAGGTATAAGAGTTTTAACCATTAATAATATTTTATATTTTTTTGCATGGTTACCATATACTATCTTAGTAATGACTACCTTTATACTTTCGCAAAAAGAGAAAGGTGCCCCATTGCGCTTTGTATTCTATAACATGGCAGCCAATGTGCTTATATTTCCCCTAAGTATATACGCTTCCATAGATGTATTGCTAAAGAAAAAAAGGCCATTCACCACTGCAAGGACAGGTGGAAAATTGCCATGGAGCCATTTTTGGGGACAGATTACAATAATGATCCTGCTCTTAATTGCGTCAACCTATCTCCTGCTTCAGCATACGGTATATACCTATATATCGGCCTTCTGGGGATTTTTCCAGTTCACACTCCTAATTCCAATATTCTGGCTTAACAGAAATCCAAGAGAATCATCTATGGACGCACCTGCCTTCAAAAGCCACGGTGATTAACAATAATGTTTTTATATTCCGGTTATATGTTATTCAATGGAATTCTCGGAAGTGAACCTTAAGCTCTCGAAATATTTTGAGCTGAAAATCAATCTTAGATCACTGCCTATGGCGGTGAGCGATAGCATAGGTTTTAATGCACCCTGTGCACTGGTTAGGGATGAGGACAAAATTTTCCTGTCAGTTTTCTTGCCAAAAACCTATGATTATACAAAGTTCACTCCATTCTTTCCACTTCTTGGTGTGGAAGAAAGGGAGCTTTATTTTATGGTAAAGAAAAAAATATCTGATGAAAGAGTTCTATCTTTTCTTATGAAACTGGATAATATAGACGGTCTGGCTGTTCCATATATGAAAATAGAGGGGAAGTATCTAATATTAACAGGGTATATGCTTGAAAGTTCTACAATGGCATTTTCTGACCTCATTTCTGAATATATTTCAGTAAATGGGATACTGGCAAAGATTTCCATAAAGCCTTCTATGGGTATCTTCGATTACATGAAGAGCTGGTGTGTAAATCTAAAATCCATTGTTATTAGCCTGCCTATGTCAATATTTGGGCATTATCGTCTAATAACTGCACTTAAAGATACTGGTGCCATAGCCCAATTTATAGATAATTATTCACTGGAAGGCCAGTTCCGTACCATTATTTATTCAGATAAAAATTTAGAAGGTTTTGAAAATATGCTAAAGATATCAGAGGATGAACATATATACACTACAAAGACTGACGAAGATATACTTAATCTTTTAGCAAACAAGGCAATGAAGAAAAATATTACCTGGAATTTTCTCTTCATGTACGCCGATAAAAATAAGTTTTACATGAATTTCGTATTGCCCGACTTCCGGGCAAGAGAGTACTTCAATCTCATAGTAGATACAGAAATGGATTTAAAACACCTGGATTGGGTAACCCTTGAGTATTTTGGCGATG
>JAKAAU010000243.1 GCA_021802165.1 Thermoplasmata archaeon | reverse complement strand
CACAACCAAATCTGGCAGGATAGCCTACCCCTACGCAAGAAAAAGGATAAAGGAAATTGGGGCCAAGGCAGGGGTGCCGAGGTTCCATGCGCATGCTGCCAGGCATAAGTGCGCAACAATGCTTCTTTTAGGCTATCGCGGAAGCATTCCGGTTGACATCAGGCAGGTGCAAATCCATTTGGGACATTCGAGCCTGGCAACCACTAGGAGGTACACCCACATCACCAGCGAGGAAGTGGCACATTCCATAAAAGACGTATACAACAGTGTTTTCAGGCGAGGGCAAAAAACTGAAAATGGAACAGGGGGTTCAAAAATGTTTGTACCCGCACCTGCACCCGATGGGGCTGACCGGATTTGAACCGGTGACCTCCCGGTTATCAGCCGGGTGCTCCAACCAAGCTAAGCTACAACCCCGTAAGACCCCTATTGTTAGAAATTTAATAAATATTTCTATGTTGCCCGTTCAAGATTTCTTATGCTTTCCATGTCTTCGCACACTTCACATATCTCACCGGGGGTAGGCGCACCACATATTTTGCACTTATTAAGAATTATACTTTCACTGCTTATGTTATTCTTTATTGCGGGCCTTGTCTCATCAAAAAATTTTACTATAGCAAATTTGGTTCCAGGCGTCTCCCTTTCCAGTTTATCTATAACGTCCCTGAATGTATTTCTCTGTGCCATGCTGTAATAAGGGCACCAGCTGGAATCAAAGTCTATGCCACTGAGCAGGGCATAAAGAACAACCTCCTTCTCGGGTATTTTTCTCAGTGGCAATATTCTGGGAACAAGTCCATCACGGACATAGGAATGGGGGGCCATCCTTGCATACCTTGAAACATCTCCCTTTGCAACGTTCATTAGTATTGACTGTGAATAATCATCCAGGTTAATTCCCAGTGCGACGTAATCTGAATTCGAATATTCAGATATCTTATTCATGAGCTGCCTTCTCATTGGCCCGCAGTGAGAACAGGATATTGTTTTTTTGTCTATTTTCATTATTTCATCTAAAGTATAACCATAATTTTCCTTATACGATATTACATCATGCTTTATTCCCAGGTTTTTGCAAAGTTTTTCCGCCTTCTGCAGCCCGGTGCTCCTGTAACCCTCTATCCCCTCATCAACAGTAAAGGCTGTTATCTCAAGGTTTCTCCTGTTAGATAGAATCTTATTGATCAGGTATAATGTCACAGAGCTATCCTTTCCCCCGGATATTGCAACGGAAATTTTCATGTTTTTTCTGGAAAAATTTACCTGGCTCCTTATTTCCCGTTTAACTCTTTTTTCCACGTATTCCATGAAGTGTTTTTTGCATAGAGATGAACCGTTATATTTCACCTCATAGACGGCCTGGGCACCACATATAGAACATTCCATTGTTTTATAATGGCTTAAAAGTATTAATAGTATATTGATTATATTTTTATCAAAAAGTGGCGGTACTATTTAATAAAACAATTGTAATAACCCTCTATGGATGCACTTATTACCGCTGCTGGACTTGGAACCCGGGCAAATCTTCCAAGGGGCATGAGAAAGGAAATGCTTCCACTGTACGCAGTGAGAAATGGGAAAATTGTGCTAAGGCCGGTGCTGGACTGCATAATGCATAATCTTTCAGATTCTGGTGTCAGAAAATTTTTCGTAGTTCTTGATCACCGCGACCTTCATACAGCCGATTATCTCTCCACATTGAGGATGA
The DNA here is from genome assembly GCA_021802165.1 of Thermoplasmata archaeon. The sequence continues at coordinate 1,318 of JAKAAU010000243.1, read as the reverse complement.
AGACCGAGTTTATATACCAGAAAAAGCCGGAAGGCTATGGAAAGGCTGTATCTCTGGCCAGGGACTATATTAAGGGCGATTTCATTCTCAATGCCGGGGACGGCATAATTATTGATACCTCGAAAATCAAAAAAATAATAAAACTATATAAAAAAACAGGCAACAGCGTTCTGACCGTAATGTCGGTTCTAAATCCTGAAAAATACGGTGTGGCGTATATTAACACCAGGAACGTTACCAGCGTGGTTGAAAAGCCAGCGAATCCTGAATCCAACTATGCAATGGCGGCATTCTATGTTTTCAGGCGCGATGTCCTTGATCTGGTGCGTGGGCCTGAACTTACACCTGCAATAAATAGATTTATAGCAAAAGGCAACACTGTTGAATATTTCAAAATCAGAAAGGATGACTGGATAAGCATAGGCAACAGCGATAATTATTACCGATTGCTGGAGAGGACATATAAATTCTGCAAAAAATCTATCTCCAGTTAGTTGCAGGTTTTATGACATTTTTAAGGCTGTATACTGTATTCATATTTCTCCTGACATCCCTTATCATTACAGGGACCTCATCGTCCAGGGACCTCTGGCGTTTGTAACCTATTTTCCGGAGATTCTCATTAACCGGGTTATAATAATGGTCCTCCAGCTCAACCCTTGGGTTTTGTACATGATCTATGCCGATATCCCTGTTGTATAGAGATTTATACTGATTTTTTACAGTTTCTGCAAGGTAGTTCAGTGGATAATATTCATCGAACTGGTTATAAACCCTGTATTCTCTTTCAGGCGGATGATCAATGATCAAGTTGAGGCATTCAACGCTATCTTCCAGAGACAGGAATGCACGCTTCTGGTTTCCTTTCCCGTACACTGTAAGCGGATATCCTATAACTGCCTGGGAAATGAACCTGTTCAATACTGTTCCGTAAACCTGGTCTATATCAAATCTTGTAAATAGCTTATACTTTGAAATTTCCGGTGTTCTGGTTCCGTATACTACGCCCTGCATTACATCACTGACATTCATATTCCATATCCTTTCTGCAAGCATCAGGCTATATGTATCGAATATCTTTGACAGATGGTACCATGACTGCCCCATCCTCGGAAATGGAAGATTGTCAGACCTTCCATTGTAACTTACGTTGAGAAATCCCTCCGGTATATCTATGTTAGGAGTGCCGTACTCACCCATGGAACCGAGTTTTACAATATGTATATCCTTATTAAGGTCCTTTACGGCATATATGATGTTCATGGTACTTTCAATATTCTTATCCAGTGTCTCAATCGCAGTTTTCAGTGAGATCATG
>JAKAAU010000242.1 GCA_021802165.1 Thermoplasmata archaeon | reverse complement strand
ATGTATTTTGCAAATTCTATAATATCTTTTTCAGCTAACCCTGTTTGTTCTACTGCGAGTTCAAGTGTATATTTTGAAACATTTTCCTTATATTTTTCATACCCTTCAGTCCTTGCAGCAATAAAATCCGGTTTAATCATATTATTCTGGATAAGGTAATTGGCAACCGCATTGAATAAAAATATATCACTTCTGGGCTTTATCTTTAAATGGAGGTCTGCAAAGCTTGCAAACCTTGTATTCCTTGGATCTATTAATATTATTTTTGTTCCTTTTTCCTTTGCTTCCAGAAAATACTGTATCAATACAGGATGGCTATCTGTTACAGATTCTCCTGCTACCACAACAACTTTTGCCTTCGGGATTTCTGTAGCGGAATTAGATCCGGCACCAACTCCTACAATTTCCTTAAGCGCCTTCGCTGATGGGTCATGACAAACCCTTGCACATGAATCTACGTTATTGGTTCCAAGGGCTCTTGCAAGCTTCTGCAAAAGATAAACCTCTTCAAGGGAGTTCTGGCATCCTCCGTAAAAAGCCACAGAGTCTTTGCCATATTTTTTCTGTATGTTTTTTATAGATTCTATAGTATATTTTATTGAATCTTCCCATGACGTCCTTTCAAGTTCCCCCTTTACTTTCTTTAATGGATAGTATAAACGATCCCATGCTGTCAAAGCCTCATGTGCAACACTTCCTTTGCCACATAAATGCCCCCTGCTTACTACATGTTCTGGAACAGGTTTTACGCCAACAACAATATTATTTACAGCCATTAATTCAAGTCCACAGCCAACACCGCAAAAAGGGCATATTGATTTCATATAAATTAATCCTGGATAATTATATAAATATTGGTATTTTTATGATTATCATCAATGTTTAATTATTGTAAATTTATTTTCCAGCATGGTTTCTAATGTACCGTATTTATTTACCACCGGTGGAAAAGAGATTTGTACACTCACCGTGAAGGCCACAGCAAAGAGTACTTACTTAACTACATAGCATTCTATGAAGAATCCTGGAGAATGATGAATACAGTAAACGTAACCGGAAACTGAATCTTGAATTCAGAAAAACGGCCGGAAAAATACAGTAATATGGAAGCTGTACAGAATATTTTCAACACTGCATCATTTCATGTGCACTATCCATTTTTACTGGAATGTTAAAAAAATTATATCAAATTCAATGTAGAAAGAGTACCGATATAACAATTATTACGGGAATAGCTATTATTAACACAAGTATAACTTTGCCAGCAGGATGGGCAAAGTTAATTGTATATCCCACACCGAACCTTTTAGGCACCATTATGCGCGGATCGTTTTTATTCCAGTATATTACGCCAGCTTTCCATAATGAATCATCATTTCTGTTATCCGACACTGAATTATCCGGAATAGTATTTTCCGGCCCTTTACTTTCAGGAATTTTAATATTGCTGCCTAATTGCCCTGTTTTCACTGATATGGCAATAACAAATATAATCAGTAAAAATACCGGGATAAGTATTAGAAAAACATTTTCCTTAATTATGCCCCATTCACCGAAACTGCCAATAAGCAGGCTAGAATTTATAAATACCGGTGTTAGAAGAGTCAGGTACACCATTCTCTCCTGATATATTACAACCCTTTCAGTTCCATGTGGGGATGCGTTATCGGTTTTTAGTGGAGTCCTTGCTATAACATATGCAATCAGAATCATCATAATTGTTATTATTATGCTTATAAAGCCCAGAATAAATACACTTTCTATTGATTTTGTTGAATAGGCATTTGCGATTCCACTGGCATTATAATGTGTTGCAAACCTTTCTGGTATACTTTTATAATCCAGAATGCCTGTTACGAAAAGAGAAACAAGTACCAGAATACCCGGAAGTGTGAAGAACCAGGGAAACTTTTTTCCATCCTCTACATTGAAAACTCCTGTAACACTGCTAGCATTGAATTCCCATTGTTCGTCTCTTTTAATCCTTTCCAGGCTATAATGTTCCGGCAAATACACCATAAATTCAACCAGTACCATAAACAGGGGCATGAAGAAAGTTATTACGAGGAGGTATGATGACAATAGATATGTCAGCACTGTTAAAATAATGGTTAAAATAAAAGTTATGGAAACGTATATTTTCTTCATTTTTCTGACTGTATCTGAATTTATTTTATCTGTAGGGACCCGTACCCCAAATATTATTGACTTCTCTGTCAGATACGGTATTATAGATATTAAAATTCCTATTATAAGTACCCATACGGGCTCAATAATCCTGAACGCTTCTACATTCATTTCTCATCCACCTTTGTGAGCCCGCATTCAAATATATATTCTATAAAATATAACTGATTATTCATATTCCTAGCCTCAATACAATCATTTGTTTCTGCTCCTTTTCTTAATCATTGGATTAATGTCTGTGTCTCCAGGTGCCATCACATATTTTTTATTCTTAAATTGCCTGATAACTCTGTCCTTGAGCAATAGCCCGTATGCTCTATCAACAGCGTTCAAATTTAGCCCCAGGACGCCTGCTACCTGCTCCGTGGATGGTATTTTAGTTTTATAATATAAATTGCCGGATCTTATTTCATCTATCATTCCGGAATATATCTGGTCACAGACCGGAATTGTGCTATTGTATCTCACAGTTATTTTAAACATATGGCTACCTGTTATATATGTTATATAACAACTCTATATAACAACTCTATATAAAAACTTTGTTTATCAAATAACTAAGCAATATACTGATACCTATGTTATAAGGTATTGCAGCCTTGCTTTTTACTCCATTTGAAGAAATTAAAAATTGCAATTTCAATTTTCAAAACAGCAAGTGTATAGTTCTACCGGCATTATGCATATAAATATATACTTATATATATTTTAATTATATAATATAATTAACCTAAATATAGTAAACTATATATAGAAGTTTATTTTTACTTACTTGATAATCATGATTGGTGGTCAACCCATATTTATCCTTAAAGAAGGAACAAAAAGAGAAAGCGGAAAAGATGCAATGTTCGAGAAT
>JAKAAU010000241.1 GCA_021802165.1 Thermoplasmata archaeon | reverse complement strand
TCTTTCCAGGTCGATATAACACCCCCGGGGAAGGTCCATAAATCCTGATATAATTTCATCCTTTATTGAGATTCTGGGATTGCGGAGGAGTGCAAGAAATTTTCCGGCAAAATTGTATTTCGCATTGGATCGCCCGACAAAATCAAGGACTGTCAGGCATTCTTTTCCATCAGATAACCTTAGGCCACGCCCAAGCTGCTGTATAAACACTGTAAGGCTTTCAGTTGGTCTCAGAAACAGTATGGTATTTATTTCAGGAATATCAATGCCTTCGTTATAAATGTCAACAGCAAAGATAATTTTAACTTCTCCAGATCGCAACTTTTGGTGGGCTGTATTCCTCTCCTCAGAGTCTGAATTGCCTGTTAGGGCAATGGCACTTACACCGTGTTTATTAAAATAATCTGCCATGTACTGTGCATGTACAACCGAGACACAGAAGCCTAAGGCTTTTAAATCTTCCATGCTGGATACGTATCTCTCTGTGGCATCCATGATCAGGCGTGCACGTTCTTCAGATATGTTACCGCTACCAGTAAATATTTTCTCAAGTTCTACAGCATCATAAGATCCATTTTTCCATGTAACAGTATCAAGGTCAACCGAGTCAGTGACCCCGAAATACTGAAAAGGGCTTAAAATTCCCCTATCAATTGCCTCTGGCAACCTGATCTCAGAGGTAATATGATTATTGAAATATTTCAGTATATCTTTCCCATCCGTCCTCTCAGGTGTTGCAGTTAGGCCCAGCAGTATTTCAGGATCAAAATGCTTTAACAGTGGCTGATAAGAACTGGCAGCAGCATGATGGAACTCATCGATGATTATGAAGTCATAGTAATCCTCCTCCATTGTAAGGTCTGGCCTGATGGAATTAAAGGTCTGTATGGACATGAATAAATGATCCATTGATGCGGGTTTATTATGTCCAGTGTAGAGCTCGCCGAAGTTGTAGTCTCTAAGTACACTCCTGAAGCACAGTAGGCTCTGCTTGAGGATTTCTTCCCTGTGTGCAATGAATAATAATTTATTTTTTCCAGGATTTAACCTAACAAATCTTGCATAATCAAATGCAGATATTACCGTTTTTCCTGTTCCGGTTGCCGAGACAACGAGATTTCTGTAATTTCCCCTCAACTTTCTATCTGCATCCAGTTCATCAAGTATTTTTGACTGGTAATCGTATGGCCTTATGTCAAAAATATAACCAGGTTCCTGGTTCTTTTTGATTTCCTTACTCAAGGCTTTATTCAGCTCATCTGCTTGCTCTTCATTATATTCGGTAAAATTGTCAGAATACCAGTATGTATTGAATGTTTCCTGAATTTTTTCAAGCATTTCATGCATATCCTTTCCTGCAACCTTGATATTCCATTCCAGACCGCCAGAGATTGCAGCGTTTGACAGGTTGGAAGATCCAACATAGGAAGTGGAAAATCCAGTTTTTCTGTGGAAAATATATGTTTTTGCGTGGAGCCTTGTATTTTTTGTATCGTATGATATTTTTATTTCTGTGTTGCTTAATGTGCTCAATTCCTGTATAGATTTTATGTCGGTAGCTCCCATGTATGTCGTTGTAATAACCCTGAGTTTCCCGCCTCTCTCAGTGAATGATTTCAATTCGTTTAAGATTAACCGGAGCCCGCTCCATTTTATAAATGAAACCAGCATGTCTATAGAATCTGATGTTAATATCTCCAGTTTAAGTTCGGAATATAACCTCGGCTCTGATATTGATCCGGTGAACAATGAACTGTATGCTATGGATGTGGCGGGTCTGATGGCTGTATTTTTAGTATTTTCACTGAGGTAAGAATTATCATCAACCGATACCAGCATTTCCGGAGGGTCTATAATTTCATTGCACCTACTTGCTTCAGAATGTGTGTTTATTTTTTCAATTAATTCGTTGACAAATTTTATCCTTGAAGAAAGGTTTGTATTATTATCCTTCATGTATTCCAGCGTATTTTGGAGTTTCTCTGCCACATAAATAGAAAGAAGCCGGGACGAACCATCAGATTCAATTTTATCGGTTGAAATCTTTTCATTTCTGCTGTTTTCAATTTCCCCTTTCAGCCATAAATTTATAAGTTGTTCATATATTCCTTTTTCAAGCATTATGGAGTTACATAATTCCAATGGTTAATAATTTTATCCCGAAAGATCACCTCTCAGGCTGTTCAAAAATTATAATATTGAATTTTATTTGTCCTCATTGACTTCAAGCAGATCATCCCCGGGAGAAATCTCATTGTTGACCTCCTGAAGCAATTTAACAACAGTTCCCTTGACCTGGGAATTAACCTCTATTGTAACCTTGGCGGCCATGATCTGGCATATGGGCATATCCTCCTTGATTCTGTCTCCTGGTGCAACGTACCACTGTGTTACAATAGCCTTTCCCAGATCTTCCTCCTTCCAGAGTTCCGGTACCTTTACAATCATCTTTTAAGCATCTCCCTTACTGTGTTTATAATTTTCTCCTTATCCGGAAGAGAATATTTCTCCATTCCCTGACTGTATGGAACCGGTGTATCAGGTGAGGTCAGGCTCATAGGCGCTGTCTTCAATTTGCTGAAAATTCCCTGACTTACCCTTGAAATAATCTCAGACGCTGTACCGAATGACCCGTAGTCCTCATCAACTGCAAGCAGGGCACCGGTTTTCAGGACAGACTGCATAATAGTTTCTGCATCCAGTGGCTTTATAGTTCTTAAATCTATTACCTCGGCGTTTATTCCCTCTGCCTTCAAGGCTTCTGCTGCTTCCATTGACATATGCACGGTTGACCCCACTGCTGCTATGGTTATATCCTTTCCCTCGAGCATCACCCTTGCCTTTCCTATAGGTACAGTATATTCCTCCTCCGGGACCTCGACTACAGTTGACTGTGGATAGGGCATCCAGGGAAGGCCCAGCAGGCCCTTGTGGAACATATAGACAACAGGATTATTATCTTTTATTGCCGATATCATCAGGCCCTTCGCATCATAGCTGTTGGATGGTGCTACAACCTTTAATCCCGGAAGGTGCCCGAAGAGTGCATAGAG
>JAKAAU010000240.1 GCA_021802165.1 Thermoplasmata archaeon | reverse complement strand
TTGGAATGCCTTTCTGAATCAGATGTAATTTCATCTGCAACGGATACAGTAAAGCCTGTGTTTAATTATTCAATGCTGGGAAATAATTACCATATTAACCTGATAGGTGCAAACGTTCTGGGGAACCGTGAGGCAGATAATGATGTAATGGAAAATTCTGATACTGTCCTGGAGGAAAATCCAGAACAATCAAAAATGGAATCCTCTGAAATTTCTGAAATAAAAGACAGGCACAATGTGGTAAAACTTTCAGAATTTTTAATCCATCCGGAAAAATACAGAAAAAATAAAACGGTTTTCAAATGCTTGGGAATAGGGCTGGAAGATCTGGTAGCCGGTTATATAGTATTAAAAAATATGTCTTTACTATAATTTTAAAATAGCATCATTATATAGACAAGGATGTTCCTTTATTCATATGCACTGGGGATAATTCTCGGTCTGTCACTTGCAGGCCCTCCTGGTTCAGTGAATTCAATCATAGCCAATGAATCATTGAAATCAAGGCTCCATGGAATGGGAGTTGGATTCGGTGCCATGACAGCCGATTTAACATTCTTTTTCATCGTCTATATAACAAATGGCATCATAAGCCCTGCCGTATTCAAAATAATTTATATTGTAGGCGGAGTTTTCATGATCTATCTAGGCTTTGCTGTAATTAGATCAAGGATGCCTTCAAAGACAAGGAAAGGAAATTATTTTATCGGACTAACTATGGGGCTTACAAATCCATTCCAGATAATATGGTGGTTCACAGCTGGATTCTTTCTCCTAAAGGAACTTAGCATATTCTCAGTTACCGGTTTATTTTCCGGGATAGTTATATGGATATTTCTATTTCCATATGTAATATGGCATTTCGGAACAGGCTATGAAAAATATATTAAAATTGCTTCTGCCGCAATCATATTCGGATTTGCCATATACATACTCTATGCTGGAACTCTGCTGATCATAAAATAATCATTCCCTGATAACCCTTTTTCCAAGTATCTTATATTTTCCAGTGATGATCAAATTGATGGAATTTACCAGTGATTTGTGCTCTTCCACATGTATCTTTTCCTCCAGGCTTTCAGGCGTATCATCGTCTGTTACTTCAACAACTCTCTGGTCTATTATAGGCCCGTTGTCAACATCATTTGTGGCAAAATGCACTGTGCATCCAGAATATCTTGCCCCGGATTTTATTACTGCCTCGTGTACTTTAGATCCGTAATATCCCTTGCCGCCGAAGGCAGGAAGAAGTGATGGATGTAGGTTTATCATTTTGAATGGATATTTGTCAATTATATAATCAGGAAGAATCCTCATGTATCCATCAAGCAGGATAAGATCCGGAGTTTCTGCCTCCAGAACGGTCGAGATAATTTTATTGTAATCACTGTTTTTTGTATCTACCAGAATAGATTCTATGCCATTTTCCCTGGCACGTTCAAGAACGTATGCCCTTTTGTTGTTGCATATCAGTTTAGAAATTTTTGCATTGCCTATGACACCATTATCTATTGCATCCACGACTGCCTGAAAATTTGAACCATTGCCTGATGCGAGTACTACAATACTGAACATAGCATGCTATTGCCTTTTAGTTAAAAATTATTTGCTGGTTTTAAATGTAAAAATTCAAGATACTACACTAGTAAACCATTTATTAATATTATTACCGAAATATATATATAGTCATGTATTAATATCATTATGAATAGAAGGAAAAAGTTAATAATAGTGGTGATAGTAGCAGTGTTTATAATGATGGTTATTGCTCCCTCAATGGTGCAACAGCAACAAACTAATGTGAGAAACGACTCAGTAGGTGGAGGTTGTGGACATTGTGGTGGCACAGTAGATTGGAAGGATATTTTCGGGACTGTCGTATTGAAGCATACATTTTCGGTCAATTGGGAATTCTGCTGGACTAATGGAAGTCTAATAAAAGAGTATACACCCTTAAATGCGGCCCACGCTATAGTTCCAATTGTCTCATGGGTCCATGTATGTCAGCCAGGATGGATACATTGTTCTTCAGCTAAATACCAAGCATATGGAGATGTTGAATATCACATCGGCCTTTGGGAATTATCTTTTACCCAAACCACATATAGTGCAGTAACTGTTGACCCTAACTCATATGGCTCTGGTCACTTTTCTTACGGCAGTGGGGAACATCAGTAATGTGATTTGTAATGGTCTCGAAAAAGAAGAAAATATTTACAATATTTATAGTAATTTTACTCTTGGGGATTTCTTTCTCCGGGATGTTTGCATGGCATAATAATTCACTTGCCTTCAAGTATAATAATAAAATAATCCTCTATCAAGCAGGAACCTTTGAAAACTATACGATTTATGGCAAATCTGAACATACTACAGGATATCTGAATGTAAGTAGCACAGAAACATATGTTAAAATTAATATGTATCTGAAATATCATAATAGTAGTTCGTATCCACATATTGTAACCGATAGAATACTGAACAAAACTAAAAACGGAATTTATTATAAAGGAAAGAAAGTTATATTACCATTCTTTCAGAGTACGGGGAATACCATGTTAGAGTATGGCAATAGTATGCTTAATTATTCTAATAAAAATATATCTAGAAGTATGATTACTTGTCCAGGTTTGTACAAATATCATATTGGAGTTTATATCAGTGCAAGTGAATCTGACGCTGCAGGCTTCAGCTCCATTATATTTGCAGTGTACGATTTGCATTCCCATCTTTTAAATGATATGTCGGACTTGGGAAATCCAACATTTGCAGCTATCACAAGAGCGTATTATGACAATAATACAAGTTACCCTATAATAATGGGATTATTTTTACACAAAACTAATACTATAGTATTTCCAGTGGATTGGATATATGTAATGCTAGTATATCTAATAGTAGCATTTGCTTTAGCTTTCTTTATCGTTATACCAGTTGTGGCCATATTAGGGATAACTGCGTACAGGAAGCACAGGCGTAGGAAGGTGGAAACATCGTGAAAAATAACAATGTGATAACCTGTGCAAATTTATCGAAAAACTACGGTAAAAACATTATCTTTGATAATTTGAGCATAAATATACCAG